>JAYUIP010000277.1:0-7813 GCA_043765945.1 Arcicella sp. | reverse complement strand
CATTTTTACAAACGAATAAATTTTAATAAAATCAAGTGGTTAATTAATAATCATAATCCAAACCCAGCACATTCCTTAACTCATTTAAAGCGGGATTTTTCTCGGCTAAAAACTTGAATTTATCGGCTTGGGTGTAGATTAAAGTCGTGTTTTCCTGTTCAGCAACCACAACTTCTAAGTGGATGGTTGAGTTTTGTAATTCTCTGCGTAAAAAGTTTAAAACCTCTGTCCGCAAAGTTGTTGTCAGAAGGTCAATTTGAATTTCGTTATCTACTTCCAAATGAATGGTTGTACCGTTTAAAGTAAATTTTCTGTTCAAAATCACATACTCACTAAACCGTCTTCGCTTTTCTAAATCCTTGATTAAGCTATCCCAAATGGGTTGTAATTCATGAATCGTAAAAGCCTTATTTTGTCGAATCACAGGCTCTTGCACTTGCAAAATGTTTTGTTGCGTAGCTTGAACTATCGGTTTCCCAATCGTTGCCGTACTCCTCAATTTGCCCATTGAAGGGATTTGAGGGGCGGCAGGCGTTTCTGTTATTAAATTTTGGGGTTGTGGCTTAGATGTTGGTATTTGGTCGGAAGGCGTTTCTATGATAGTTACTGGTGATTCATTACCTGTTGTAACTGGTTTACTGTTAACTGATAACTGATCACTGGTAACTGCAACTACTTTCCCACGCCATCGCCCTCCGTGGCGGGTAATGTGGCTAAGTTCAAGACATTGGCGATGTTTGCCAATTTCAAGAGACAGATTTCTACGTGCAGTTTTTGGTTTTTAGCCGCTTTATAATTCAAATCACAAGTTGAGCCAATACTTAATGCGGATACTAAAAATGAATAAGGAGATGCCGCCGATTGTTCTAAATATTTCCTTTGAACCGACTCCGAAACCTGTAATAATCTGACGGTTACGGGGTCTTTGCACACCAAAATATTCCTAAAATGTTCTAATAATCCAACGATAAATTGATGTCCGTCGAAGCCTTTTTTTAGTATTTCATCAAATAATAAAAACGAATCCGAAACCTTAGAATTCAGTAGAGCATCGGTCATTTTGAAGTAATAGTCATAATCCAGAACATGAAGATTATCAAGCACTTCGGCGTATTTAAGGACATTATCTTTGGAAAAAGTAACGTTCAAATCAAACATCGAAAGGGCATCCCGGAGACCACCATCTGCCTTCTGTGCAATCAATTCCAAAGCCTCCAAATCTGCAATAATGCCTTCTTTTGCCGCAATTTGCGATAAATGCTGAGTCATGTCGTTCACTTGAATTCGATTGAAATCAAATATTTGACAGCGGGACAGAATTGTAGGAAGAATTTTGTGTTTTTCAGTAGTTGCCAAGATAAAAATAGCGTAGGAAGGAGGTTCTTCCAAGGTCTTCAAAAAGGCATTAAAAGCACTCGTTGAAAGCATATGAACCTCATCAATGATATAGATTTTGTACTTTCCTGACTGTGGAGGATATCTTACTTGGTCAATTAAATTCCGAATATCATCAACCGAGTTGTTGGAAGCGGCATCCAATTCGTGAATATTGAAAGAAGCATTATTCTGAAATGAAGTACAAGAATCGCATTTTCCACAGGCTTCTGCCTCTTGGGTGAGGTTTTCGCAGTTGATAGTTTTGGCTAAAATCCTTGCACAAGTGGTTTTTCCAACGCCCCGTGGACCACAAAACAAAAAAGCTTGGGCTAAATGATTGGTACGAATAGCATTTTTAAGGGTCGTGGTTATGTGCGATTGCCCGACCACAGAATCAAATAATTGTGGGCGATATTTACGGGCTGAAACTACAAAATTTTCCATGTAGCAAATGTAAATAAAAAAGTAGCTCCCTCCGCCCCCAGAGGGGGAACTTTCTCGTGCATTTTACTCATTCTCTGATTTTAGGAAGAAAAAATCCCCCTTCTGGGGGTTAAGGGGCTTTACTTCCGCCCATAATCCGCAGGATTTTCCCCCCAAAATTCCGTTTCCCACTTTAAAATCTTGTTTGAGTACGGATTATCCTTTAACCATTGAACGGCTCTTTCAGCTAATACAAACAGTTCTTCGGTCTTTTTATTTCGTTCTAAATTAGTTTTTAGGGCTTTGTTTTTTATCCAACTAATCGCAGTTTTAGAATCGGAATAAATGGGTAAGTCAGAATTGTGTTTTTTCAAGAATGCCAAGCCGTGAACAATTGCCAAAAACTCGCCAATATTCACCGTTCCTTGTGGGAAAGGACCCATCGAAAAAAGGACTCTCTTTGTTCCAGTTTCCACGCCTTGATATTCCAATTTTCCAGGGTTTCCTGCACAGGCAGCGTCCACAGAAATGCTTTCTACGTTATATTTTCCAACTAAAGTCGATGATTTTATTTGCTTGCTAACTGATGCCCCTTGTGGCTTTTGAACCGACTGCCAATAATTCCCTTTGAAAGCATCCTCCGCTTCTTTCAAACTATCGAAAGACTTGTATTGAGCGGTTTCAAAGCCTTTTACTTGCTCTTCGGCTTCCTTCCAAGTATTAAAAACGCCCGTTTTTCGTCCTTTCCAGACTGTGTAATATTTTATTTTTTTTGCCAATGGTGATGGTGGTTATCTGTAGTTAGTTATTGGTAAAACTGAATAATATGATTTTGGCGAAGAATTAACCAATAATAAATCACCAATAACTAACCCCTAAAACTTTAATCTCGCTTGTAATATTTTAATAGAAATAGCCAATAAAATCACCCCAAAAACCTTCCTCAACACGTTTACGCCTACTTGCCCAAGTTTAGATTCTATCCACTTTGAGGCTCTGAGAACGACATAGATAAACACTAAATTCAGTAAAATACCTACCAAAATATTCACTTCTTCAAATTGAGATTTCAAGGATAAAATGGTTGTCATGGTTCCTGCACCCGCAATTACTGGAAAAGCCAAAGGCACAATTGAAGCAGCTTTACTGGCTGACATATCCTCCGATTTAAAGATATTTCTACCCAAAGTCATTTCTAAACCAATCAAGAAAATGATGATGGCTCCCGCAATAGCGAATGAGTTAATATCTACTCCAAATAGAGCTAAAATCGACTTTCCTACGTAGAGAAAAGCAATCATAATTCCGCCTGAAACTAATGTGGCTTGCTCTGCGTGGATGTGTCCCGTCTTTCTGCGGAGGTCAATAATTACTGGAATGGCTCCCAAAATATCAATCACTGAAAATAATATCAGCGATACAGAGATGATTTCTTTAAAATTTAATTGCATACGTGATTAAGGAGTGAATGTTAGAATAAGAGAATGTTTTCACGATAATATTTTTATTAATGCCTCAATTTGAAAGGCTTCAATGGCAGGGAAATTGGCAATTCTGAAAGTAGTATTTTTCCAAGAACCATAGCCGTTGCCAACTGTAATTCCGTGAGCTTTTGTTAAGGCTTTTATTTGTTTAATCTCTTCCTCTGTTCCTTCAACGGTAATAACCGTATCTGAACGAACTTTCGGGTTTTTGACTAAATTAGTAACACAGCAACATCCGTTGGGGACTTCCGTCTGTATGTTGGAAGAACAGACTGAAGTCCCCAATGGATGTTGCTGTGCTACTTTATTATCGAAAAAATCATACCAATTTTTAGCTTGAAATTTTATTCTTTTATCAATACTTGAAATATTTTCAACTTCTTGCATAAGTTTTTTTACCAAATAAATACTCAACATATTTGGGGTATAATGCGTCTGAAATTTTTGGAAATTATCGTGAATAAATAATAAACTATTGTAATATTTGCGGTCGTTAATTTCGATTGCCCGTTCAACTGTACGAGGTGAACAAATCATAATTGCCATACCTGCTGGCAGTCCTAAGCACTTTTGAACGGAGCCAAACCAAACGTCTCCATCATTATAATCAAAGTCAATTCCCCCTAACGATGATGTGGCATCCACGGCAATAATTGCTTCGGGAAAAGCCTCTCGAAACGGTTTTAAATCCTTAATTTGTGTGCCGTTTGAGGTTTCGTTTTGCGTAATACAAACGACATCTTTTAAGTTGTTAATAGTCTGTAAATCAGGTAGTTCGTTTACTGAAAAAGTTATTCTTTCAACATTTTGAATTAATTTTTCTGCATAATCTGCCCACTTTTCTCCAAAGGCTCCATTATAAAAATGAAGACTTTTCTCACGGGTTAAAGACTGTGTAATTATCTCCCAAGCCTCCGTTGCGGATGAGATAAAATAGACGTGGTAATTATCAGGAATATTGAGTTTTTGATGCAAACCTTCAATTGCTCCACGAATAATTTCCATGCCTTCCTGACTCCGATGATTGACACTGAGAATTCCCTCTGCAAAAGCCTCTTGCAGATAGTTGGCAACTTGTGGATAAACCTTCGATGGTCCTGGATAGAATGTCATTTTTTTAGAAATTGGGTAATTAGGGACAGAGTAGTTAGGGATTAGAGACAGCAGGCGTTCTTAATTACCTAATCCCCAATTTCTAATCCCTAAATTACAAATACGCCTGAATACCAAAGTCATACCCTTTCAATCCTAATCCCACAATGATTCCGATTGAATTTGCACTAATGTAGCTATGCTGTCGGAAATCTTCTCGCTTATATACGTTCGAGATATGTACCTCAGTCACAGGAGTTTTCACGCCCGCAATGGCATCGGCAATGGCGATGGAGGTGTGTGTATAAGCACCCGCATTGAGAATAATCCCGTCATAAGAAAAACCTACTTCGTGAATTTTATCAATTAAAAAGCCTTCATGATTCGATTGAAAATACTCCAAATCTACTACTTCGGCATGTTTATTTTTCAGAATTTCAAAATACTGTTCAAAGGTTTGAGCACCGTAAATTTCAGGTTCACGCTTGCCTAAAAGATTCAAGTTGGGACCGTTAATAATGATTATTTTTTTCTTTGACATCTTTTTTTAGGTAGTAGGTATGAGTTATGAAGTATGAGGTAAGTGGAGATAACAATTAGTCGATTGATGATATGGTAATTAATATCAATTTGGATTTTTTTATTGTCTTTAAAAAACAATTAAAAGTATCTTTGCTATTATTTAACCTAATCCTCAGTACCTAATCCCCAATCTCTAATCCCTAATCCCTGATCCCCATTCCTAATGAATTGGCAAAGCTATCTAAAAAATTTCAAAAGCTATCTAACTTTGGAGCGTTCTCTTTCTGAAAACTCGATTGAGGCATATTTGCGTGATGTCGGGAAGTTGTGGGAATATCTCGAAATTGCGGGAGAATTGGACATACAGCCCGAAACCGTAACGGATAAACACATCTTTAATTTCTTTTATTATACTGGCGAATTAGGGCTTGAAGCCACTTCTCAGGCACGTATGCTGTCAGGTTTGAAGGCTTTTTTTAAGTATCTTTTATTGGAAGATATTATCAAAATCGACCCAATGTCGTTGATTGTATCACCTAAAATTGGACGAAAATTACCAGCTACTTTAACTTTTCCAGAAATTGAAAAAGTGTTGGACGTAATTGATCTTTCAACTAATGAAGGGACTCGCAATCGGGCAATTTTAGAGGTACTTTACAGTTCGGGTTTACGGGTTTCAGAATTGGTAGAAATGAAATTGACAGAATGTTTTTTTGATATTGGCTTTTTGAGAATCATCGGAAAAGGCGACAAGGTCAGGCTCGTTCCCATTGGACGAGATGCTTTGCATTATGTCAAAATTTACTTAGAAAGTGTTAGAAGTCAGCAAGTTATAAAACCCGAAGCCGAGAATCACGTTTTTTTGAACAGAAGAGGAAAAAAATTGTCTCGTGTAATGATATTCCTGATTATCAAGGACTTAGTGGCTCATGCGGGCATTCAAAAGACTGTTAGTCCACACAGTTTTAGGCATTCTTTTGCTACGCACCTCATCGAAGGCGGGGCAGATTTACGGGCGGTTCAAGAAATGTTGGGGCATGAATCTATCACCACAACCGAAATTTATACGCATTTGGATAGAGAATATTTGCAGCAAACCATTGTGGATTTCCACCCAAGGAGTCGAAAGAAACCTTGAAAATTTACCTACAAATTTTCAAGGTCTTCCAAATATACTCTTGCTTGTTCCAAAATCTCGGCTTTTTGTTCAGGTTGCATTTTATTCCAAGTAACGTACGCCATTCCAATGCGTGGATTTTTGGAAAGTTTATCAGCATGACGGTCATAAAAATTCCAATAAAAGCTATTATAAGGACATGCTTTATATCCGACTTTCTTAGATTTGTCATAGAAACAAGTGCCACAATAATTACTCATTTTGTCAATATAATTGGCAGAAGAAACGTAAGGTTTTGACCCCACAATTCCGCCATCGGCATACTGACTCATACCTCTCGTATTGGTTATTTCAACCCACTGAATGGCATCAATATAAATCCCTAAATACCATTCATCAACCTCATCAGGATGTATGCCCGCCAGCAACATGAAATTACCAATAACCATCAATCTTTGGATGTGATGGGCATAGGCATAATCTAAACTTTGTCCAACGGAGTGCTTCAAACAGTTCATTTTTGTCTGCCCTGTCCAAAACCAATTAGGAAGTTTATTTTTGTGTTCTAAGTAGTTAAGTATCTCATAATTAGGCATTTTGTTCCAATAAATTCCCCTCATATATTCCCGCCAACCCAATATTTGACGAACAAATCCTTCAATTTGAGCAATCGAAATTAACGCTTGATTTTCACTCCAAAACTGCACGGTACGATTTATTACTTCCAAAGGAGAAAGCAATTTAGAATTTATCGTAAACGACAATCTTGCATGATAAATGGACCAGTAGGAGTGGTGCATGGCATCTTCAAAAGTGCCAAAATTTTGCAAGCAATTTTCTACAAAAAAGTCTAATAATTGGAGTGCTTCTTCACGAGTTGTTGCCCAAATAAAAGCCTTGGGGTTTACTTTGCCGATGGTTTGTATTTCTTGGTTTATCACTAATTGATAAATCTCAGAAACATCTTTATCAAATGTAAGTGGTTCAATAGGTTTGTGATTGGCGGGCAACTTCTTGCGATTCTCGGCATCAAAATTCCACCTATCCATTAGCGGTTCATTTCCGTTCATCAAAATACCATATTTTTTCCGCATCATTCGATAGAAATTTTCCATCAAAAATGTCTTTTTGCCCTTGAAAAAGTCATCAAATTCTCTCGAAGAAATCATAAAATGCTCTGTGCTTATCAACGAACTTTCTTTCACGAGCTCGGAATCTTTAACAAATTCTTTTAGCTGCAAATCTAAACGATATTCATCTGGTTGTTGATACTCAAAGTTCTCAATATTAAGCGATTGTAAATGATTATCCAGATTTTTTGTAAGTGATTGCGTATTACTTTCATCATCTAATTTTAAATAAACAACTTGATGTCCTTGTTTACGGAGGTGTTCTGCGAAGGCTCGCATTGCCATAAAAAAAGCAATAATTTTTTGAATATGATGATGAACATAATCAGTTTCTTGACGCATCTCCATCATGATATAAAATGTAGAGTCGTTTTTTTCTTCAAGCCAGGAATGTTGATGATTCAATTGGTCGCCGAGAATAAGACGGAGGGTTCTTTTCATATTAAATTATTTTGGATTAATCTATTGGGATAACTCGTGCTTACGCCCTATTGTTCTATCTGAAATTGACTTCTTTTCTGATTTCCACCATGTTGTATTAAAAACAGAATCCCCAAACATCTCATCAGATATTCGGGGATTCTGTTTTTACAAACATTTACCATTCATTAATCCATAACTTTTAATTTCACCGTTTTCTCAAAATAATTCCCTTTCAACGTATTATT
>JAYUIP010000276.1:0-7815 GCA_043765945.1 Arcicella sp. | reverse complement strand
TGTTTCGCTGTCGTTGAATTGTGATACAAAAGTAGATGTTTTTTCGGACAATGCAATATCTTTGTTGAAAAAAAAGTCGAAAAAATCATGCAGAAACCCACTGGAAATGAATATCCACAGAACAAATATTTTTCATATTACATCGAACAGGTTGATTATCAAAATGTTATTGAAGCACTTACGGTGAACAAAGACGTAGTGATAAATTTGTTTAAAAGTTTATCGGAAGAACAAAAAAACTTTAGGTATGAGGTTGGAAAGTGGTCGCCACACGAAATGTTGGGACATATTACTGACACAGAAAGAATTTTTGGGTATCGGGCTTTATGCATTGCTCGGGGTGAAAAACAGTCTTTGCCCAGTTTTGATGAAAATGAATATGCCGATGGAGCGAAATTTTCGGAAATCAGTTTTGAATCTCTGTTGGAACAGTATCGTTTAGTCCGTGAGGGTTCGCTGGCGTTGTTTAGCACTTTTACGGATGAGGTGGCTTCGCAAATCGGGAATGCTAATGGTAGTGCAGTTTCAGCAAAAGCATTGATTTGGATGATTGCAGGGCATGAAATTCATCATTTGAGAGTGTTGAGGGAAAAATATTTAATTGGTAATTAGGGATTGGGTAATTAGGGATTAGGGTTATGGAAAACTTCCCATTTTTCCGAATATCGAACATCGATAACCGAACAACGAAAAATGACGTTTTATAAATATCAAGGTACTGGAAATGATTTTGTGGTGGTGGATGACCGCCTACAAACTTTCCCTGTTTCCCAAAAATATATTACTGACCTTTGCCATCGCCGTTTTGGCGTTGGGGCGGATGGTTTGATGCTTTTACAAAATGCCGAGGGCTATGACTTTCGGATGGTGTATTTCAATGCCGATGGGACGGAAGGCTCCATGTGTGGTAATGGTGGGCGTTGTCTGGTTCGGTTTGCTCACGATTTGGGGATTATTGGCAATTCTACTACCTTTATTGCCGTTGATGGAGAACACGAAGCAAGGGTTTCACCAGATGTTATTTCCCTAAAAATGATTGACGTTCAGCATATTGACCAAACCGAAACTTACGATTTTATGAATACGGGTTCACCACATTACGTGGAATATGTGGAGGGTTTAGCTTATTTTGACGTTTTTACGAAGGGAAAAGCAATTCGCTATAATGAGCCTTTTGTCAGTCGAGGAGGCACAAATGTAAACTTTGTGGAAGTGTTGGACGATAATCTTTTGGAGGTGCGTACCTATGAACGTGGCGTTGAGGACGAAACTTATGCCTGTGGTACGGGCGTAACGGCTTGTGCCTTATCAGCAAATTTGCGGTATGGTTTTGATAAATTTGTGGATATAAAGGTAGTAGGAGGGAAGCTCAGAATTGAGTTTACTAAAAATGCCAATGGAACTTTTGAAAATGTATTTTTGATTGGTCCAGCGGTAAAGGTTTTTGAAGGGGAAATGTAAAATTAGTTATGAGATATGAGTTATGAATTATAATTGAAAAGTTGTATCTCATACCTCATACCTCATAACTCATAACTAAAAAAATGACGATTACTGTTGTGGGTTTGGGCTTGATTGGTGGCTCGATGGCTTTGAGTTTAAAGGAAAACAATTTTGCTGATACCATCATTGGCGTAGATAATAATGCCCAGCATACGGCAAAAGCTCTTTCATTGAGATTAGTGGATAAAGCAATGAATTTGGAAGATGCCGTTGCCCAATCTGATATTATCATTGTGGCGGCTCCTGTGGATGTTACGGCTGCAATATTACCCAATATTTTAGATTTACTTTCTGATAATCAAGTAGTTATAGATGTGGGTTCAACGAAAAGACCTGTGGTGGATGGCGTAAAAAATCATCCAAAACGGCAAAATTTTGTGGCTACTCACCCGATGGCTGGTACGGAATTTTCGGGTCCCGAAGCGGCAATTCATCATCTTTTTGATGGTAAAAATTGTGTGCTTTGCGATGTTGAAGATTCAAAATCTGAATTGGTGGCATTGGTAAAAAAGATGTGTGAAGAGGGTTTGAAAATGCGGATAACGTATTTGGAATCAGTGGCTCACGACCAACATACTGCCTATATTTCGCACATTTCACACATCTGTTCTTTTGCTTTGGCGAGTACGGTTTTGGCAAAGGAAAAAGATGAGGAAAGTATCTTTAATTTGGCAAGCACGGGTTTTGAATCAACGGTACGTTTGGCGAAATCAAATCCTGAAACTTGGATACCCATTTTCAAACAAAATCAAGAAAATATTATTGATGTTTTAGATGAATACATCACTACGCTCCTGAAATTCAAGGGTTTAATGATTTCGGACAGCTATGATAAATTGAAAGACTGCCTGGTGCAAGCGAATGATATTAAGCGTATTTTGAATAAATAAGTATCTGTAAATTAGACCACGGATTGTAAATCCGTAGCATCCCAACTCCGTTGCGGGTTTATCCGTGGTTTAATCTGTTAGAGTTTTCTTTCTATTCACGAATTCTTACTACCTTGATAATTAACCAATTGAAAAAAATATTATCTTTACATTAAACCATTTTTCGCCAATTCTATCAAAGTAATAGAATTCCAATCTACTGCTCCTTCAAATTAGTCAATGTTCTCATAATCAATGATATAATTCATTTATTTCCAAGTTAAACTCTTTAAAATTTTCGAGAAAAGACTATGGCACTGATTGACGCTTACACGCAAAATCTCACGGCTCGACAAGTTTCGCATTTATTGCGGCGAACTGCCTTCGGAGCAACTCCAACCCAAATTAAATCATTTACTGGTAAAAAAGTTGATGTTGTTGTTCAGCAATTATTTAAACAACAAGCTACTCCGCCTGACCCTACGGACGAAAATCAAAAAACTTCTCACGATTTAGCTTGGGGAGGTCCTGCCGCAACTGATGCTGAACGTAACAATTTTGATGGCGTAAGGAGAACAAGGCTCAAATATTGGTGGCTTGGTTTAATGACCAATCAGGCTGTTTCTTTGACGGAAAAACTGACTTTATTTTGGCAAAATCACTTCGTATCAACTTCGGCTGCTGTGCCAGATGTGCGTTTTTTATATCGTCAGAATCAACTTTTAAGAAAGTTTGTTTTGGGGAATTTTAGGGATTTCGTTATTGAAGTTACAAAAGACCCTGCCATGTTGGTTTATTTGAGTGGAAACAGTAATGTCGTATCAAAACCTAACGAAAATTATGGCCGTGAGTTGATGGAATTGTTTACGATTGGACGTGGGAATTATACTGAAGAAGATGTGAAAGCCGTTGCTCGTGTTTTAACGGGTTGGCGATCACTAAATTACAGAAGTTCAACAGTTGCAACGGTTAGCTTTGAATTTCGTTCGACTCAACACGATACTGCCGATAAAATTTTCTCTGACCATTTCCAAAAGAAGGTCATAAAAGGGCGTGCAGGAGCAACTGCGGGCGATGATGAATTAAAGGATGTAGTTGCTATGATTTTAGAGCAACCCGAAACTGCTCGTTTTATCATTAGAAAGTTTTATCGTTTTTTTATTCAAGCAGATATTTCTGGCCAAGTCGAAAAAGAATTTATCGAACCATTAGCTGCCATTTTCAGAAAAGATTATGAATTAAAGCCTGTACTAACTGCTTTTTTCAAAAGTCAACATTTTTTTGATGAATCTTTATATGGTTCACAAATAAAATCACCTTTGGATTTAATAATCGGAACCCTCAGAAGTTTTAATTATGCACTTCCCGACCCAATAAAAGACCGTGCAAAATATGATGCGGCAACGAACTATTTTCAGGCTCGTTCTCGTGAGCAACAAATGGACGTTCTTGATCAAGTAGATGTTTTTGGTTGGCGACCATTTTACGACACAGATTTTTATGAACTTTGGATAAACTCCACTACGCTCGCTCATAAAGGAGCTTGGACGGATTATGTGGTTAGAGGATCAACCGCTATTGCTCTGGATATCAACACGTTATCACTCCCTTCACTAACTTCATTGCCACAAATATTGACGGACCAAGAATCTGCTTACATAATGGTTAGAGAATTGACGGATTCATTAATGGAATTTTCGCTGACCGAAGACCAAATTAAGTATATTGTTGAACAACCATTGATGGCGGGTGCTCCTTATTATGAATGGACAGAAATATGGAATGCTTACATCAAAGCACCAAATGATGTTATGAAGAAAAGTGCCGCAAAAACTCGTTTAGACCGCATGATGACCTATATTTTGAGGTTAGCTGAATATCAAATGGGGTAATTTCAGTTGACAATTAACAATTATCAGTTAACAATTGGGCGGTGTTCTGTTAACAGTTACATTGTTTGGTCAGTAAGTCCATTTTGATAAAATATTAGATTTAGTAGAAACCTCAGTAAAATTCCAAAATCAATATGAAACGTAGAGATTTTATACAATATACTTCCGCATCGTTCTTTTTGCCTTTAATTCTTGATGGCTTTGGAGCGAAAGCACATACCCAAGCAACCACTCCTTTCATGAAAGCCATGTTGGATGTTGCCGATGCCAATGACAATATTTTGGTAGTAATTCAATTAGCTGGCGGTAATGACGGGCTAAACATGGTTTTGCCTCTCGACCAATACAAAGAATACTCTGCGACAACTTTGAGAGGAAGCATCGCTATTCCAGAAGCTAAAATATTAAAATTGAAAGACACGCCCCAAACAGGTTTACATCCATCAATGACGGGTTTGCAGAGACTTTATAGTGAAGGCAGACTTTCAATCGTACATTCAGCGGGCTACCCAAATCCAAGTTTTTCACACTCACGAGCCAGTGATATTTGGTTTACGGGCGTGGAATCTGACAAACTTTCAACGTCGGGATGGTTGGGTAGATATATAACTGACCGTCATCCAGGTTTTCCAGACAGTTATCCAAGTACGAATAATCCTGACCCGTTGGCACTTCAAATTTCGTCCATCTCGGCAACGGTTTTTAACACTGCTTCGATTACCTCTGCCATTGCCATTCAAGACCCTGACACTTTTTCGAGAATCGTAGGAGAAAAGCCAAACATTAGTCCAAGTCCATTGCCAAACACGGCAGGAGGTAAATACACTGCTTTTGTTCGACAGCAACAAACCGCTTCATTTGCATACGCAGGACAGTTAAAAGTGGCGGCTGGTAAGGGAAAGAATTTGGTAACTTATCCAACCAATAATTCTTTGGCAGACCAGTTGAAAATCGTTTCAAGATTGATTCATGGCGGTTTGCAAACCAAAATTTATTATGTGACTTTGGGCGGATTTGATACCCACGAAAACCAAGTGAGTGCAACCGATAACTCAACGGGAGGTCACGCTACTTTAATGCAAAGAATTTCGGAAGGAATCACCGCTTTTATGGATGATTTGAAGGCACAAGGTAACCAAGATAAAGTGGTTGGAATGACGTTTTCGGAGTTTGGACGCAGAGCAAACGCTAATGGAAGTAAAGGCACAGACCACGGTTGGGCATCACCTTTGTTCGTTTTTGGTAATGCCGTAAAAACCCAAATCATCGGCAAGAATCCTGACTTGAAGGCATTATCGGGAAGTCCCACTAATTTAAATGTTCCCTTACAAAATGATTTTAGACAGGTTTATGCGGCTATTTTGCAAGACTGGATGGGTGCAAGTGAAGCATCGGTGAAAACTATTTTGTTGGATAAAACTTTCAAACCTTCCGATATTTTCAAGGACACAAAAGTATTAGCCAACGAAACGGAATTGCCTTTGGCAGAGTTAAACATTTTTCCAAATCCAGCTCAAAACGATACCATCATTGAGTCGGATGCTTTTACTAAGAATAATACTGAATTAGTGGTTACGGATGCGTATGGACGTAGTTTCGATACAAATCCAACTCGACTTTCACGCACGCAAATCCGTATAAATGTAAGCGGAATGGCCTCTGGGAAGTATTTTGTGAAGGTTGATACTGGGACGGAACCTTTGGTGAAGGCTTTGATGGTGATGAGGTGATAAAATTAATAAAAACTTTTATCCATTCCATTTGCAATTAAAAAAAGGTATTCCTAATTTTGCACTCCCAAAAGGGACAATTCCTTTACGCAATACGGGCGTGGCGAAATTGGTAGACGTACCAGACTTAGGATCTGGCGCCGTGAGGCATGGGGGTTCGAGTCCCTTCGCCCGTACTTTTCAATTATCAATGAGCAATTACTAATTATCAGTAACTAACACGATAAATGACCTGAAAAAGCCCTTTTAACCGACTTGGTTTTGAGGGCTTTTTTGATTACCCAATTTTTGAATTTCAACATTAGAAATATAACAGATGAACATTTCTCTCGAAAAAAGTACCCCCGTAAACGCTCGTTTGGTCGTTTCAGTCGCAGAAGCAGATTATAAACCCCAAGTTGATAAGAAACTAAAAGATTACCGCAAACAAGCCAGCATTAAGGGTTTTCGTCCTGGAATGGTGCCAGCTCAGTTAATACAAAAAATGTATGGTAAATCTCTTTTAATTGACGAAATCAATCAATTGTTAGGAAAGAGCGTTCAAAATTATATCCGTGAAAATAGTTTGAGCATTGTAGGCGACCCAATGCCAGTTCAAGATGAACAAGAAGTAATTGATTGGGATAACCAGAAAGAGTTTGAATTTGCTTATAATCTTGGTTTATCGGGAGAATTTACGGTTGATTTTGATAAAATTCCAGCGGTAAAAACCTATAATATCCAAGCGGGAGAGAAGGAACTGAACGAGACGTTGGAAAACATCATGAAAAATGGTGGCGAGCAAATCAATCCAGATTCGGTTGAAGATGGCGATATGATTTTTGGCACTTTTACGCAAGGAGAATGGACGGAGAAATCAGCAATACCCATGAAATCAATTAAGGATGAAGCAAAAGCAACGTTTATTGGTGCTGCCAAAGAAGCTACTCTAACTTTTGATGTTCAAAATACTTTCGTGGACGAAAAATCAATTGAATTGGCAACGGGCAACAAAACTGGTTTAACGGGCGATGTTTCTTTTATAATTGAAGATATTACTCGCACCGCCCCAGCAGAAATGAATCAGGCATTTTTTGATAAGATTTTGGGTGAAGGAAAGGTTAATTCGGAAGGGGAATTCCGCAAGGAAGTGATGAATATTATTCAATCAAACTACAAGCGTGAATCAGAATATTTGATGAAAATTGATGCGGAGAAAGCACTTTTAGATAATGTCTCGATTGAATTACCAGAGGAGTTTTTGAAGAACTGGTTAGTAACCATTAACGAAGGAAAATTCACTCCTGAGCAAATTGAGGAAGATTTTGAGAACGTGAAAAAAGATTTACGTTGGACATTAATCAAAAATGAAATCGCTACGAAAAGTGATATTAAAGTTGAATACGACGAAGTTTTGGCAAAAACCAAAGATATGATTCGTGGACAATTTGGTATGATGGGTGGCATGGGTAACGATAATTCAATGGACGAAATGATTGACCGCATTGCTACGGGATATTTAACCGATAAAAACAAGCAAGACAATTTCAGAAAGATGTTTGATGAAGTTTTCACCGCTAAAATTTCAGATACGATTGTTGCTAATATAAAGATAGAAAGTAAGACAATTAATGTTGAAGAATTTAAGCAAATTGCTGATTCTTTGGTATAGATTTTAATTACAGAAAACAAAAATTCCTGGTAATCAATTGATTATCAGGAATTTTTTATTGTAACTTAGCCTTTACCTTACCAATTCGACCCATCCTTTCAAACTTTGGGTTGCACTATTGGGGTCTAAGGTCAGGAATTTTATTTCACAAGTGTAAAAATATGAACTTG
>JAYUIP010000275.1:0-2774 GCA_043765945.1 Arcicella sp. | reverse complement strand
GAATATGTTCCGAAATTTCAGAATTAGCGTACAAAGAAGTCGTTAAAACTAACCTAATTTTACCTTGCTGAACAACGTAGGATGCTCTATCACGAACGCCAGTTTCAGGTCCAGAATATGCCACAATTTCAAAGCCAAAAACACTTTCATAAAAGTGGGCAGATTGCTTGGCATTTCCAACATAAAATTCAATATAATCGGTGCCTTTCAAGGGTAAAAAATCTTGCGATGTTTTAGATTGGAGGTTTAATTCGAGTGCTAATGTGTCCATTTTTCAAGTAATTTGAGATAAATATTTTAGTAAATATCTATGTAAAAATGAAACTTGTCCAATAGTATTTTCTAACTTTACGATAAGTAAAACTTATTAGAAAATAGGTGTTAGGTTTTAGGCGGTAGGTTTTAGTGATAAAATCTATCGAAGTATCACTGCCTACTTCAAACTGCCAATTTAAACAATGGAATTCCGACAACTTAAATATTTTGTGGCGATTGCCGAAGAACTGCATTTTGGAAATGCGGCAAATAAATTATTCGTTTCTCAGTCAGCTTTGAGTCAGCAAATTCAGTTGTTAGAAAATGAAATTGGGGTTGAATTATTCATAAGAATTAAGCGAAAACAACAACGAAAAGTTGAATTGACCGAAGCTGGGAATGCTTTTTTAATGGATGCTAAAAAGATTTTGCAATTAAGTCAAAAAGCCGTTGAAAATGCCCGTAGAATAGGCTTACATCAAGAAATTATTCGACTGGGCGTTTATAAAATGTTATTGAAAGAAAGAATTATTGAAGTAATTTCTCTATTTTTCAAGCATTTTCCAACCGTTGAAATGAAGATTGTTGAGTTGCCAACCTACCAAAGTATTCAAGAATCTTTAATGAACGAAACCATTGATCTGGGCTTAACATTATTGCCATTAATTGATGAAAAACTTACTGCAAAAACTACACAACAAGGACATTTAAAAGTAATTATGTGCATAAATCATCCGCTGGCGAAGGAAGAAACTTTGAAACTATTCGATTTAAAAAGTGAAAAATGGGTAGAAATTAGCAAACCCCTACATCCATTCTATGATGAAATTGAGAACGCTTGTCAAGCGGCGGGATTTAATAGAATTCCCAACATCATTCAAGAGGTTTCATCGCTTGAATTGCTTTGCAGTTTGGTGAGTTTGGACATTGGAATTGCCTTTGTACCATCTTTATTTAACCTAAATCACATTGAAGGAATCGTTGTTAAAAATGTAATGAATGATGATAATTCTCTCTTTGAAAGGATAAAAATTAATCATGCCATTGCTTATAAAAACAATAAGATTGCTCCTTTGATTGAGGCTTTTATGGGATTAGTACCATAAAAAAGCCTGATAATCAATTGATTATCAGGCTTTTGCTTTGTGGAGAATATCGGATTCGAACCGATGACCCCTTGCCTGCCAGGCGAAAGATTATTGGTTATAGATACTGATTGATTTTTATTAATACATTGATTTTTAGATACTTACAATATTTTTATTTTTCACAAATTTGCACTATCTATGAGTTTTTAGTACATTTGTTTAAACTATGTTTAAACCGAGATATTAACAAATTCATCAAATGGCATCAATAGACGCTGTATTATACACTTCAAAGATACTCAAAAACGGAGAACATCCTATAATGATTCGGCTGATTAAAGACCGAAAACCCAAGTATATTTCCACGGGCGAAAGTTGTTCAAAAACACTTTGGGACGAGAAGAAAAACCTTCCTGCCAAGAAACACCCTTTGTCCAAAGAAATCATTATCAAAATTGAGAAAGTCAAAATAGAAGCTAAACGACTTTTGCACAAGTTTGAGGAAGAGGCTACCGATTTCTCATCTGAACAATTCACCAAGAAATTAAAAAATCAATCCCGGAAAACTACGGTAATTCAGTTTCTTGAAGAGGTTATTGCTGACTTAATCAAAGCTCAGAAAATTGGTAACTCAGAAGTTTATAATAGCTTACGTCTTGCTATTAGACTTTTTCGTAGTGAAAAAGATTTTGCCTTCTCAGAATTAGATGGCTCGTTTCTTAGAAAATTGGAACAACACTTTCGGGAACGTGGCATCAAAGAAACTTCAATGAGCGTTTACTTCCGAACTTTGCGAGCCTTGTATAATCGTGCCGTGGTGGAAGATTACGCCAAGAAAGAATTTGACCCCTTTAAGGATTTCAAGATTTCTAAATTCGATACTAAAACAAAGAAACGTGCTATCAAAAAGAATGAGATTATGAAAATCGCCAATCTTACTATTGAACAAGGCTCACGACTTTACGATTCCCAAAAAACCTTCATGTTCAGTTATTACTGCTATGGAATAAATATCTGTGATATTGCCGAATTAGAATGGGATAATCTATCATCTTTGGGCTTGATTGACTATCAACGTAACAAAACAAACCAACAAATGATGATTCAATTATTGCCCCCTGCCAAAGAGATTTTAGACTATTATCGTAAATTTAGTGTGGGCAAATACATTTTTCCTTATCTCAACGAAACAAAGCATATCACAGAAACACAAATCAAAAACCGTGTGAAAAAAATCACTAAACAAATCAATGCCGATTTGAAAGTAATGGCTGAAATGGCAGGAATTGAAGCACATTTAACTACTTACGTTGCCCGACATTCCTTTGCTACTATCCTAAAACGCAATGGGGTAGATATTGCAAAAATTAGCGAACTCTTAGGACATCGAGACGAAAAGACTACCAAAATTTACCTTGATGATTTTGAAAA
>JAYUIP010000274.1:0-2778 GCA_043765945.1 Arcicella sp. | reverse complement strand
GACATTCCACAAGAACAAAAAACGGAAATTTTCAAGGTAATTGTGGACGGAATGTTTGATTCTGCCGAAACTGCCGTAATGAAAATTGCCTTGCCCTTGGCGGGAGTTATGACGTTTTTTATGGGCTTGCTCGCCGTTGGAGAAAGGGCAGGAGCAATCGGATTCTTGTCGAGACTTATTGGTCCATTTTTTAGTAGATTATTCCCCGAAGTACCTCCCAATCACCCTGCAAGTGGACAAATGATTATGAACTTCTCGGCAAATATGTTAGGATTGGATAATGCTGCAACCCCTTTCGGACTCAAAGCCATGCAAAGTTTGCAGGATTTGAACCCCCAAAAGGAGGTGGCTTCCAATGCTCAAATTATGTTTTTGGTCTTGCACTCGGCGGGTCCCGTGTTGATTCCTTTGAGCATCATGGCACAACGTTCAATTTATAAAGCCGCTGACCCTTCTGATATTTTTATTCCTTGCTTAATTGCCACTTATTTTGCCACGTTGACGGGGTTAATTTTCGTTGCCATTAAACAAAAAATTAACCTTTTCGATAAAGTTATCCTCTCGTGGTTGGGCGGAATTACGGCTTTTATTGGGTTCGTGTTATGGTACTTTTCCAATTTACCACAAGAAGAAGTTACCGCTCAATCCAAGATTATCAGTAACGTTATTCTCTACGGATTTGTATTGGCTTTCATCTTAGGGGCAGTTTGGAAGAAGGTAGATATTTTTGATGCGTTCATCGAAGGAGCGAAAGGAGGATTTGAAACCTCGGTAAAAATTATTCCATATTTAGTGGCTATGTTGGTCGCAATCAGTTGTTTACGGAATGCAGGAACGTTAGATTTGATTGTGGGCGTAATCAGAACGGGCGTTGAATTTGTAGGTTTAGATACTTCATTTGTAGATGCTTTGCCAACGGCACTCATGCACCCACTCAGTGGCGGAGGCTCACGGGCAATGATGATTAGCACCATGCAAACCTTCGGACCCGACTCTTTCGCAGGACGGCTTTCTTGTGTTTTTCAAGGATCATCAGATACCATTTTTTATGTCTTGGCTTTGTATTTTGGCTCAGTTGGTATTAGGCAAACTCGTTATACGTTGTGGGCGGGTTTAACGGCTGATTTAGTAAGTGTTATCACGGCAATTTGGGTTAGTTATGTGTTCTTCCCGCATTGAGTAAATTGCTATAACTATATTTTTTATGGTAGTTATAGCAACTTTGAGCATTCAATTTTGCTATAACTATACTTTTTTATACCTTTATAGCAAAATTGAGAAATTATGATCGAAAATATAATTGGTCGAAAAAAGGAAATTGCCTTGATGGAATCCTTGAAAGAATCTTTAAAGTCAGAATTTTTAGCCGTCTATGGTCGTCGCAGAGTTGGGAAAACTTTTTTAATTCGTCAGGTTTTTGAAGAAGATTTTACTTTTCAATTAACTGGATTAGCCAATGCAAAACTTCAATGGCAATTAGCCAATTTCTACAAAGCTCTTGTCAGACAAAATACTCAAAATAAAAACATTAAACCTGCCACTAATTGGTTTGATGCCTTTCAAGAATTAATTGATATTTTAGAATTATCTGAATCTAAGAAAAAAGTCATTTTCTTAGACGAACTTCCTTGGTTAGATACGCCAAATAGTGGATTTATGACCGCCCTCGAACATTTTTGGAATAGTTGGGCAAGTGCCAGAAAGGACATTATCTTGATAGTTTGTGGTTCGGCGGCTTCGTGGATGATTAATAAATTACTCAAAAATAAAGGTGGTTTACACAACAGAATTACGCAAAGATGTAAATTAGAGCCGTTTAATATTGGTGAAACAGAAGCGTTTTTCAAGTCAAAAAATGCTGTTTTAGAACGTTATCAAATTACGCAATTGTACATGACATTGGGAGGAATTCCTTATTATTTGGATATGGTTGATGTGGCGATGAGTTCTTACCAAAATATCAATAAACTCTTTTTTGAAGAAAACGCACCTTTGAGAATAGAATTTGAAAGTTTATATAAATCCTTATTCAAAAAAGCCCAAAACCACGTAGCAATTATAGAAGCCTTATCTGAAAAATCAAGCGGCATGACTCGTGAAGACCTTATCAAAACTGCCAAAATCAACAATGGAGGCGGTACAACTACTATTTTACAAGAATTAGAAGAATGTGGTTTTATCAGAAAGTATAATTCTTATGGAAAAAATCAGCGGGGAAATATTTATCAGTTAGTAGATTTTTATTCGCTTTTTTACTTGAAATTTGTTAAAAATTCGAGTGTTTTTGATGAAACTACTTGGCTAAATGGCGTTGATAATCCTGCATTTAGGGCTTGGAGTGGTTATGCTTTTGAAATGGTTTGTTTGCATCATATTCCTAAAATCAAAGAAGCATTGGGTATTAGTGGCATTCAAACAAATACGGCAACTTGGTATTCAACTGACAAAGAGACAAAAGCACAGGTTGATTTATTGATTGAACGGAGGGACGGAATTATTAACTTATGTGAGATAAAATTTTCGATAAATTCTTTTGTAATTACTAAGAAATACGCAGAAGAATTACGAAACAAAATTGCCGTTTTTAAAGAACAAACTAAGACTAAGAAAACGGTTTTCTTGACTATGATTACGAGTTTTGGATTGCAAAAGAATGAATATTCTAATCAATTGGTTCAGAATAGTTTAACGATGGATGCCCTTTTTAATTAGCCGTATGAAAATCGTCCTCTTATATTTCCATACCATAATCCACCTACGCCCAATCCAAATCTATTA
>JAYUIP010000273.1:0-2779 GCA_043765945.1 Arcicella sp. | reverse complement strand
CTGGCTTGATGCTTCGCAACGCAGATTTAAGAGGATTTATTCTAAGGAATTTTCCGTTTTTTTCTGTAATTTAATGTTTAGCAATCAACGTTGATTGAAGAAATAACCTCTATAATACAAATAAATAAATCCTCTTAAATCTGCGTTGCGAAGCATCAAGGCGGACGGCGAGTCTCATCTGCGTTCCATAAACTATGAATGAAATAATTTCTTTTTTTCTTAAATATATCAAGTACGAAAAGCGTAGTTCTGACCATACAACTACGGCTTATGGTATTGATATGAAGCAATTCTCAGAATATTTATCGAAATCCTATGACTTTCATCATCCAGAAATCGCTGATTTTCAGATGATTCGCTCTTGGATTGTGTCAATGGTAGAATTGAAAGTAGAGAATCGTTCGGTGAATCGGAAGATTGCTACTTTAAGGACTTTTTATAAATTTCTTTTACAGAAAAAAGTCATTGAAAAAGACCCGATGATAAAAATTTCAGTACTAAAAACTCAGAAAAATATTCCAGAATTTGTGCGTGAAAAAGAATTGGATAATCTGTTGGACGATGTTGAGTTTCCAGATGATTTTGCGGGTGTTCGAGATAAATTAATTTTGGAATTATTGTACGGAACGGGAATGCGATTGTCGGAATTAATTGATTTGAAGGAACGAGATATTGATTTTTATAGTAAGACGGTGAAGGTTTTGGGAAAACGAAATAAAGAAAGAATTATTCCAATAAATCAGCCTTTGGTAAAATTGATTCAAGATTATCAAAATTTCAAAAATTCGGAAAGTTTAACGCATGAATATTTAATCGTTTCAGAAAAAGGGAATCAAGCTTATCCCGTTATGATTCAACGGATTACGAAGAAATATTTAAGTTTAGTAACCACACTCGCCAAGAAATCTCCGCATATTCTAAGGCATTCCTACGCTACACATTTACTCAATAATGGGGCAGAATTAACGGCAATAAAAGACCTTTTGGGGCATTCTTCGCTCTCGGCAACGCAAGTCTATACGCACAATTCAATGGAAAAAATTAAGAAGATTTATCAGCAAGCACATCCGAAGGCGTGAGGTTTGTAAGTACTGTCATTGCGAGCGTAGCGAAGCAATCTGTTGTTAGACTTAGGAATCAATAATCTTGGACTACCATTGCCATTGTAGCGAAGCAATCTGTTTGAACGAGAAATGGTGTTTGACTGTCATTGCGAGCATAGCGAAGTAATCTGTTAGACTGAGAATTGATATTCAGATAACCTTCCACCAATCAAACAGATTGCTTCACTGTGTTCGCAACGACAGACATTCATAGATTTTTTTGCGTTCGCAATAACACCACTAAGAAAACTATCTATCTAAAATCCTCCTCGTCTTCATCAAATTTGAAGTTATCTAAATCGAAAAGTGAATCGGTCAAATCTTTGAATTGTAAGCCTTTTTCTACCGTTTTCTTGGCAATTATTGAGAATTCTGAAAGTCCGTGTAAGACGAACTCCATCATAAATAGTTTCTCACGTCCTTGCATTTGGGGATAGACTTTTTCGATTAAATCGTCTAATCCATCAATGGTTCTGAGTCTGGCTGAGTAATCTTTATCACCGCTATCATTCAAAATATCCATCGTGTTTCCATCCATAAACCAGCCTATAATGGGTTTATACGGATTCTTGCCAGCCTTATCTTTTGCCGCTTTTTTGATTTTTTCAGGGTCAGGGAAATAGTTTAGAAATTGCGTTCTGATGGCTTTACCGATAAGGTTTTGAGCCACAATTACGGGACCTTCCACTTCGCCTTCATACACCAATTCCACTTTTCCACACACCGCAGGAATCACGCCCACGAGGTCAGCCACACGTACATAAGTTTTGTCTTCACCGTTCAATAATGCACGTCTTTCAGCGGTTGAAATCATATTTTCGTAGGCTGAGATGGTCATACGGGCGGATACGCCTGACTTAGAATCCACAAACTCAGATTCACGGGCTTCGATGGCAACTTGCTCAATTAAATCGTCCATGATGTGATTGGTCGTAACCATTTCCACCTGTCCATCTTTCAATTTTGCTTCTTGCAACGTAATCTTTTTTCCAATCTCTAACGTCTTTGGATAATGCGTAACTATCTGAGAATCAATACGATCTTTTAAAGGCGTAACGATTGAACCACGGTTGGTGTAGTCTTCTGGATTGGCGGTAAAGACAAACTGTAAATCCAATGGCAAACGGATTTTGAAACCACGAATCTGAATGTCGCCTTCCTGCAAAATATTGAATAAAGAAACCTGAATACGAGCCTGTAAATCGGGTAATTCATTAATCACAAAAATACAACGGTGCGAGCGTGGAATCAGTCCGAAGTGAACTACTCGTTCATCAGAATAAGGCAATTTCAACGTTGCCGCTTTGATGGGGTCGGCATCACCAATAAGGTCAGCCACGGAAACATCGGGTGTTGCCAATTTTTCGGTGTATCGGTCGTTACGGTGCATCCACGTTACGGGCGTTAGGTCGCCGTGTTCAGCAATTAAATCTTTGGCGAAACGAGAAAGCGGTTGCATCGGGTCATCGTTCAATTCTGAACCTTTTACAACGGGAACGTATTCGTCCAAAAGATTAACCATTAAGCGAGCAATACGAGTTTTTGCTTGTCCACGAAGCCCCAGAAGGTTGATATGGTGTTGTGAAAGAATCGCTCGTTCAATATCAGGAATTACGGTATCTTCAAATCCCCAAATTCCTTCAAAAACTTTCTCTTTATTTTTAATTTTTACGATA
>JAYUIP010000272.1:0-2779 GCA_043765945.1 Arcicella sp. | reverse complement strand
GCTGAAACCAGTGTGTATAATGCGTTGCACCTTTTGATAATGCCCAAGATTTCATTGCCGCTGCCACTTCATCCGCCGCTTCACGGTCAATTTTTTTGCCGTCTTCAATGGCATTAGTAATTTTAGTGTACGCCTCTGGGCTTAATAAAGATCGCATCACTTCGTCATTAAAAGTGTTGCTTCCATAGTAATCCGTAACTTTCTCAGTAGGAATTTTCACATGAATCGGTTGTCGAGACTGTGCTAATTCAAGGGCTTTAAATCTTGCAATCGCCATATTTTGTTTCTAATTAATTATCATTTTAAAACAGTTCGATAAAAGTAAGATAAATTTTATTTTTTCTTGTTTTTATGCGTTAAAATTTTCTCACGCAAATTTTAATTGCAAGTTTTATTGAAATTGATTTATTAAATTCTGTTTGAAATTACTATATCAAAAACACGGAAAAAGATTTCCGTGATACGTCAAAAAAAATCCAAAATTTAAGTAAAATCTCTCAAAATCATTCTTCTTAAAATCATATTTTTACATTTGATTTAACTATCCAAGAAAAAATTTAATTATTCTAAGAAACTTATCTTTTATTCTGCAAAATCATTTTTATTCAAAATATTATTCTTTATTTTTGAATATAGCAAAATAAAAAATACTTTTATGTTGTTTTAACGATGTTAAAATAATAAGAATAATTCAAAAATATCACTAATAAATACTCAGGGTTAAAAAAATTATAATTATTTAATATTTTTTGTGTTTTTTCAATTTTCCCGTTTACTTTTGTATGAGAAATTCAAAAATATAACCAATTATATTAAAATCCAATCCCAAAGTCATGTCAAAAGCAAAACTTGAATACATTTGGCTCGATGGTTACAAACCAACACAAACTCTTCGTAGCAAAACTAAGGTTGAAACAAATTTTAGTGGAAAATTAGAAGACTGTGATATTTGGTCTTTCGACGGTTCATCAACGCAACAAGCTCCTGGTGGTTCATCAGATTGTCAATTAAGACCCGTTTTCATTTGTTCAGATCCAGAGCGTTCCTTATTGGGAACTCCTGCCTATTTTGTGATGTGTGATGTTTTAGATTCTGAAGGAAATGCCCATGAATCAAACGGACGTGCCTTGATTGAGGACGATGATAATGATTTTTGGTTTGGTTTCGAGCAGGAGTATTTCTTGTATGACATGAAAACAAATCTTCCATTGGGTTTTCCTTCAAATGGCTATCCAGCACCGCAAGGGCAATATTATTGTTCAGTTGGAGCAAAGAATGCTTACGGACGTGACATCATTGAGGAACATTTAGAATATTGTATCCAAGCGGGTTTGAACATTGAAGGTATCAACGCAGAAGTTGCCGCTGGACAATGGGAGTACCAAATTTTCGCAAAGGGTGCGGCGGCGGCAGGTGATCAAATTTGGATTGCGAGGTATATGTTGGAAAGAATTTGCGAGAAACACGGTGTTTGGGTAAATTATCACTGTAAGCCATTAGGTGACACTGATTGGAATGGTTCAGGAATGCACGCTAACTTCTCAAATACTGCTTTGAGAACTGCCGGGAACAAAGAAACATATGATGTTATTTGTCAAGCATTTGCTCCTTACGTGAAAGAACATATTGAAGTTTATGGGGCAGATAATCACTTGCGTTTAACGGGTAAACATGAAACACAATCAATTGACCAATTCTCTTACGGAGTTTCTGATCGTGGTGCTTCAATTCGTATTCCAATTGCAGCGGTTCAAAAAGGATGGAAAGGATGGTTGGAAGACCGTCGTCCAAATTCAGCGGCTGATCCTTATAAAGTGGCGGCTCGGATTATCAAGACCGTTAAAACTGCACAGATTTAGAATAAGATATAAAACAGAAAAGCTCATCAAATTGATGAGCTTTTTTTCTGAAAACTCGTTCAAACTATTTTCTCAGATTAATAACAGTAAATAAATGTTTCTGTAAAGTCCTTCAAAATTAAGAAACTGTTAAAGAATTTGCAGTGATAATTTCGTTGCTCTAAGATTTCATTCTTTCATCAATAATAATTTTCAACTTACGTAGTATGTAAACAATTTTTTTAACTTGATCTATTTCAGAAGAATCAAAACCTTTACTAATGATATACTTTTTGCTTTCCATTAAACTAAAATACCAGTTTCTTCCTTGCACATAACAGCCATAAATTGGTTTATCATCGTTGTTTTTTGCTTGCCCAATCAACATTCCACCTAACATTTGACCAATGGGGTCACCCGAGTATTTTTTTTCTCTTTTATATTCATGTAAAAAGAAATACGGAGTTTTTATCAATTCACCTATTCCTTTGGAGAGCATCATATCAACTTTTGAACTTACATAAATTTCATTGATTTCAGCCGAAATTTCACGGTCATAATAGGTACGTATTGGCTTATCAAATCGAGCCAAAAAGATTACAAAACTAATAAATTGCATTTTTAGCTCTTCTTCATTCCAAGAATCAGCATTTTCAACCAGCTTTGCTCGACTTTCTTCGAGCAAAGACATATCCATTACGTTGATTTCACCCTCGGCAGAAAGCCAATCTGCAAGTAATGGAGTTACTTGATAAAGCCTTTCCAATCCAAACGTTTCAATCAATATTGGTTCTAACAAATCTATTGATTTCTGTTTTGCCATGATTTTTTTATTACAAAAATAAACAAAAAAAGCACAGAAACCGAAATTTCAAAATCAGCCATTCCTTCCGTATCTTTGCACTATGAAAAAAGTAGCGTTTTATACATTAGGCTGTAAA
>JAYUIP010000271.1:0-7831 GCA_043765945.1 Arcicella sp. | reverse complement strand
ACCGAAGAATACGACGAATTAGAATATGAGGGAGAAGGCGAATATGATGAGATTTTAGCAGCCTATGAAGATAGTTATGAAGACGAAGAGGACGAAGAGGAAGAGGACGAAGAGGAAGAGGACGAAGAAGAAGAGGACGAAGAAGAGGACGAAGAAGAAGAGGACGAAGAAGAAGAGGACGAAGAAGAAGAGGACGAAGAAGAAGAAGAGGACGAAGAAGAAGAGGACGAAGAAGAAGGCGAAGAAGAGGAAGAAGGCGAAGAAGAGGAAGAAAAGGGCGAAGAAGAGGAAGAGGAGGAAGAGGGCGAGGGCGAAGAAGAAGAGGAAGAAGAGGAAGAAGAAAGCGAGGAAGAGGGCGAGGAAGAAGAGGAGGAGAAATAAACAAAAAAGCACAGACAAATTTTGTCTGTGCTTTTTTGTTTGTAAGTATTTAGAATAAATTATTTGATATTAAGTAGGGGCGGTATCGCATACGTCCACATCCTGATATTTGCATTTTATTTTCTGGTAAAGTTACAATTGAAAATATTGGTTAATCTAATAATAAATCACTTCCATAGTTTTTTATAAATCCCATTCTTAAACGGCACAATCAGACCCAATTCAACAAAATAATCTAATTGAATTTTCATTTTATCAACAATATTTTTTTGACTTGGAAATAACTTCTTCAGATGATTTTCAAATAAAATCAACTCTTCAATCGTAAAAATTTGATACTGCGTTAAATTAATACAATTAAACACTTCCAATTGCCAACCTTCAAAACTTGAACTCAGTGCATCAATCGATACTTCTGCAACATCACAAGTATTTCTGATTATATCAATTTCATTTTTTAAAAATTTCGTCTTTTTATAACTATTTGCCTTAAAAATTTGCATTATCAATTTTTCGAGCAACTCAGTTTCAGCTTTTTTTAATATCCTCGTATGCTCATGTTTAGACAAATCATTATAATCAGAAACAGCCTCCGCAACGAGCACTTTATCATCTAATAAGATCCCGTATTCATAATTATTTGTTAGTCCGTTATCCGATAAATTTCCTGATGAAATGATTACCTTTTTGTCATCAAAAATGTAAATATTGGCGTTTAGTTGTGGGTTTATTTTTACTTTTCCACCCGCTTCATTTATTATTTTAAAAACAGAAAAATCACTTTGAGTTAGACAAAAATTTGAAAACTTGAATGATGTAATTAACTCAATTTTAGTTTGTTTTTGTTTATTAATTAGCAATTCATTAATGATAGTTTCTTTAACAAAAGGAGATATGATTTTGATAGATTTTTTAGCATTCTCAACTAATTCCATCAATTCATTTCGCCAAGGTGAGCGGATCATTTTCATGCGTTTTTCTTAAAAATTATTTTCAAAATTTCATTTTATAATTATTAGAGCCTTTGCATTGAAATTTCTGAAATGTATTTTAATTAAATATATAAATATTTGATTACCAACTATTTAAATAAAATATATTTTCAAAAACAAACATAGAGACATCTATTTTAAAACGATTTTTTTAAGAGAATAGTGCCATATTCTGGAAAGAAAAAGAAGAAAAAAACTTAATATTTTGTTGAAATAAATTAATGAATTTGTCAGTATTGAGTATGTTTTGCTTTAAATACTTTCGGTAAAAAATACTTAGAAAAATCAATTTTGGCATTGTTGAAATCCATCATACAAGACCTAATTAAATCTTTTAAATTAGCTTTATGTTGGTCGGTTACATCCATAAAACCTGAGTAAGTTCTGTAGGCATTCGATTGGAAAATTTTTATGGGTCTTGTGTCAGTTTCGATATAAAATTCAACACTAAGTTTTGCTATTCCTTCCTCTTTCAAAAAATGTCTTTCTTCTCTGATTTTCAATTCTTTCACACGCATCAAAATAGGGGCAAGTCCACCAATGTATTTATTGGAAGGTTTTAAATAATTCACCAAAACTTTTTGAATACTATCGCCCAAAATCATATTTTTTTGATTACTGAAAAGTCCTTTTCTAATCAAAAAATATTTGGGTTGATTAAAATCACAGACAATTTTTTGAATATAGAATTTACGATTTGGGAGTGAGATTTGCTCGGGCTTCAAAGTCAAGATTTCTGATTGACTATTTTGAGCATTAAGGGATTTATAAGTAATAAAACTTACAATCAAGACAAAAAGATATTTCTTGGAAAACATAGTGGCGGTATGTTAATTAATTTAGGGAAATTGTAGAAAATAGCGTACCATATTTGACCTAAATGAACTTCCCGAAAACTTTAAACTTTTAAGAAGTCTCGCAAAAGATAACTGGTACTTTTAAATTTACAATTTCTCTTAAAACAGAAACGCTTCAAAAATTGAGCCATTTTGAGAGGTTTCTGTGTAATGTATTGGCTTTCGTCGTTTTATATTTTTTCAATAATCGCTTGTTTCTTCGGAAAAGATTTAAGAGCAACGCCCAAAGCCAAGAAGGTCAGAATTCCAGCCATAAAAAATGCCGCTCCTGGAAACTGGAAATGGTCTTTTCCATCGGAATAATAAGAGAATAAATTAGAAGCAACTAACGGTCCAATAATGGTTGTTAGACTTTGCAAGCTGGTGATTCCGCCTTGCAATTCGCCTTGTTCATTGGGGGCAACTTGCTTAGTAATAAGGCTTTGAAGGGCAGGACCAGCGATTCCGCCCAAACCAAAAGGAATCATAAAAGCATACATCATCCAGCCTTTTGTGGCAAGTGAAAATAAGATAAAACCCGCACCATAGAACAACAAGCCTATAATTACGGAATTTCTATCACCTATTTTTGGATTAATAATTCTGTTTAAGCCACCCTGAACCAGTGCTACCATAAAACCCACAAAACCCAATGAGTAGCCAACTTCTTTGGTTGTCCATCCAAATTCCTTCATTGTAAAGTATGCCCACGTACTTGGATGTGACTGTCCTGCAACTTGAATAAAAAACAATGCACCAACTAAACCTAACAAAGCTGGGAAACGACCAAAATTTTTGAGTGAACCAATTGGATTTGCTCTTTTCCAATCAAATTCTCTACGGTTTTCTTTTGATAAAGATTCTGGTAATATAAAGTAACCGTAAAGTGCATTAATAAGTGTTAAACCCGCTGCAAACATGAATGGAACTCGTGAACCATATTCTCCAAGAATTCCTCCGATGGTTGGTCCAATAATAAACCCAACACCAAATGCCGCTCCAACCATTCCAAAGTTTTTTGATCGATTTTCATTATTTGAAATATCAGCAATATAAGCTGTTGCAGTGGTGAAACTTGCCCCAGTAATGCCTGCAATGAGTCTGGCAACGAAAAGCCAAACAAGTGTTGGGGCAAAAACAAGAATCATGTAATCAAGAAAAAAACCAAATAAAGAGGCTAAAATTACGGGTCTGCGACCATATTTATCACTTAATCCGCCAATTATTGGGGAGAAAATAAATTGCATGATGGCATAAGATGACATCAATAAACCCGCATATTGTGATGCTTCACTAAGTCCTTTTCCAGTAAGTTCTTGTAAGATTTTTGGGATAACAGGAATGATAATTCCAATTCCGAGAACGTCAATAACAATGGTGATAAATATAAAAACGATAGCAGGATTACGCTTAGTTGACATGAGAAATGAATGATAAAATGTCCTGCAAGTTAGTCATTTTTGAGGAGAACTGCCCATAAAACAGCGTGGTTTATCACAAACTGGAAATAGACCACGGATTTTACGGATAAACGGATTTACATGGGGACGCACAGTTGGATTTTTTAATTTTATCCGACTGTGCGTCCCCATGTAAATCCGTTTAATCAGCGTTATCCGTGGTCTATCTTTATTTCTGACTATGAGCAAATCTAAATTTTAAATCCAATTTTATCCTTCAAAAAAGCCTTTCTAATCTCGCCTGATTCCTTTGGGGTCATTTTTTGTGATTTTGAGGGAAATGATTTTAGGTTTAAAAGGTTGATAATCATATAAACTACTGAAATACTTTTAAACAAAAAATCCCACAAGATTTCAACTTTCTTGTGGGATTTTTTAATTCTATTGATTCTAAATCTTTTCCGCTTTGATATAAAATAATTCCGTCGCAATTTTAAATTCCTGCCCTTCTAATTTCTGAAAAACCTTCGTTTGCCATTCCACTTTTGGCGATATTACTTCGTACATCTGCAAGCCGTAACCCGCTTTAATTGGTATAGAATCGATTGAATCTTTATAACGATAACGTAATTCAACTGTGCCATTATTTTTGGTGTTTAGTTGATATTGCAAAGTCGGCAAATGCTTCGTTCTCAAATACATATCAAAATATGGACTAAGGTTTTTACCCGTTTTTTCGTTAAAATGCTGAATAACTTGCTCCGTGGTAACGTTGCTAATTTTGAATTTTGTGGCTAAACCTTTCAACGTCTCAAACCATATTTTATCATCATTGACGATGTTTCTGATGGTGTGCAACATCCACGAACCTTTGTAATAAATATCCGAATCTGGTTGTGGATAGTTCACGCCCATTGGTCCAATTAATGCTTCTCCGTTGCGAATTCCTGTTTTTTGCTTTTCTAAATATTTGATTGATTTCTCGTATCCTTGCGTACATTCCACGTACAATGCTTCCATATAAGTAGTAAAAGATTCATGAATCCACATTTCAGCGTGGTCATTGCAACTGACTGAATTACCAAAATATTCATGCCCTGATTCATGAATAATAATGAAGTCAAAACCATATTCATTGGATTTGTAATTATTGCCATACGCTACCGCACTTTGGTGTTCCATGCCCCAATATGGCGTTTCAATCAAGGCATAACCGTCTTTCCAAAAGGGATATTTTCCAAAGTATTTTTCATAACAAGCCAACATTGGTTTCACTTGTTGAAAGTGCTTTTTTGCCTTTTCTACATTTGGTTTCAAAACGTAATAATCCAAATCCAATTTTTCTCCATCTTGGGCAGTGTAAACATCTTTGAAATTGGCATAATCAGCAATGTTCAAAGTGACATTGTAGTTATTAATTGGGTAACTCACAAACCATTCAAACTCTGTGTATGGTAAAATTTTAATTTCTCTAAATTGTTTATCATCAGATGCTTGCGAATCATTTTTGGAATCTTTTGTACTTCGTAAATTACCATTTGAAACACAAGTCAAACCTTTTGGAACGGCAACATTAATCCTGACAGAATCAGGTTCATCCGATAAATGGTCTTTATTCGGAAACCATAAACTCGCACCCACGCCTTCGCACGAAACCACAATCCAATCCTTTCCGTTCGGATCTTTTTTCCATGAAAAACCACCATCCCACGGAGGATTTCGAGCAATTTGTGGTTTGCCTTGATAATTTATTTTGATTGAATAATTTTTACCTTTCTTCTGATTATCGGCAAAATTGATAAAAACGGCATTCCCTTCTCTGGTAAATTTCAGAGGATTTTTATTTTGTAAAACATTAATAATCTGCATATTAGCAAATAAATCAACTTGCATCTTTTTAAAATCGGTGGTTGATTTATAATGAATGGTGTTTGAGCCTTCGATGGTTTGAGATATTGGAATAACCTTTAATTTTAAATCATAAAAAGTGACATCATAACAGGCTCGAACAGGAGAAAGCGTACCTCTGAGTGAATCTTGACGAGTAAATTGGGCTATACTCTGGGTAATAAAACTTAATGATATTACGAGTATGAAAAGATATTGCTTTTTGTTCAACGGATTAGTCATGTGTTTGGTAAAGGTTGATGAAAATATATTCTACAAAAAAACGCAAACTTTTAGTATTTTTAGCTGTAAATTCAAAAAAAACCAAAAACATACCTACTATAATGAAATATTTAACAATTTCAATAAGCTGTTTATTAAGTTATTTCATACCAGCACAATCCACTCAAAATAATACTTTACTAATTGATTATCAACTGATTAAGTCAAACGTCACTACTGCTAAACTTGCTTTAAAAGACAGTGGTAATAACGAAAAATTTGCGATTAAATTATTAATTCCATCTGGCGAAGAACGCACTTTTGAGATTGTTGAGACAAGCAATTTTGCTTCCGAATTGGCAATTAAATATCCAGAAATTCAAACTTTTATGGGTATTTGTTCCGATGATAAAATGATTACGGTAAGATTTGATATTAGTCCATTGGGGTATTCAGCAACGTATATTAATCAAGGCAGAATCACAATTATTGAACCCAAAGATTTGTCGAAGAATCTCTATGCTGTTGTTCCTTACGATGATGTTCAAAATGGATGGGAGTGTGGAAATGCAACCTTAAAATCTCCTCAAAAACAAACTACAAAAAGTGGGTTTTTATCAAATGCAATCAATAATGGAACCTTCTTGAAAATATTAAGGATTGCCATTGCGACTACTGCTGAATTCACAATCAATAACGGTGGAGTGTCAAATGCTTTGGCAAGAATTAATAGTTTATTAAGCATCGTGAATGCGGTCTATATTCCAGACCTTGCCATAAAATTTGAACTGATTGCTAACAATACTTCCCTAATCTTTACGGATATTGTGGCTGATCCTTTCCCTACACCAAGTGCTAATTATTCTGCCATCGATTCCCAAAATGCCTTTGATGGCTTCCATAATTCTAATTTATTGACTTACAGTAGTTATGACATTGCTCATACACTCCATGCAAATACTTCGTCAACGGGAAGTATTTCCAGCGGGGGCGTTGCCTATATTGGCGTAGTTTGTAGTAATTTTAGCAAAGCCCTTGGTTGGACACAATATACTGCCAACAATACCAATACAAGCATAAACTCTGTTACAGGAGGGATTTTGACGCATGAATTAGGGCATCAAATGGGAGCAAATCACAATTTTAATGGTCAAGGTAATAATTGTACTTCTCAGTTAGGTAATCAATTCGAGCCAGGCAGTGGCAGTACAATTATGGCTTATTTGGGACTTTGTGGTTCTCAAAATCTGACTGGAAATAAAGATAATTTCTTTCACATTGCCACTATGGAAAGTATTCTTTATGAACTATCCTTCACGCCAACTTGCGGAACCAATACGCCTTTGACGAATGCTCTGCCCGTGGTTAATGCAGGGGCAGATTATACAGTTCCTGCCAACACTCCTTTTGTGTTGAAAGGCACTGCCACTGATGCCAACAACGATCCACTTTCATATACATGGGAGCAAAAAGATGAAGGTGTGTATAATGATGCAGGGGCTTTGGGGCAAACAAATGGAATTGGTGGTTATCCTGCGGTGAGAAGCAAAAAAGCGCCATTATTTAGAACAAAACAATCCACAACGACCGCTACTCGAAGTTTTCCAGCAGAAATATTTGTATTAAATAATGCCAACAACCCAAATGATAATGAAGGCGAAGATTTATCTACTGCCAATCGGATAATGACTTTTTCTTTAACAGCCCGAGATTATAAAACGGGTGGGGGAGGAACAGTCTCGGATGAAATCCTCGTAACGGTTGATAGTTTGAAGGGTCCATTCTTAGTGTCTTCGCCAAACACCGCAGTCTCTTGGGGTTCAGGAAGTTCACAAACCATCACGTGGTTGGTTAATAATACAAATATTTTAAGCCCAAATATTGATATTTTGCTCTCTGTAAACGGGAGTAATGCGAATCCTACTTTCACTATTTTAGTAAGCAATACGCCAAATGATGGTTCCCAAAACATCATTATACCTTCAACCTTAACTTCGCAAGGAAGAATCAAAATTGGTAAAAACTTAGGTAGTCTCAAATACGACCTGTTTTTGATTAAAAACGTGTATTAAATTTTGGAAAACATTCATTTGATGTTTTCTTAAAGTTGAGA
>JAYUIP010000270.1:0-2790 GCA_043765945.1 Arcicella sp. | reverse complement strand
CCGTGATATTAATCGTATAATCTTCCACTTCTCCATAAGTAAATGTCTCACAAGGTGTTGGATATGCTCCATATTTTGAAGAAACTCTCATGCGTGTTGTTCCTAACAAAGCCGTATTTGGAATCGTGAAAGTAGCATTTGTATTACCAGCGGTCGTGAAATTCGTACTCACAACTTGCTCACCAGCATCTGTGAAAACGCCATTTTTATTATAATCAATCCAAACCCTCCAATACATTCTATAAAGTGTACTGGTAAATCCTGATGATATTGTTATCGTCTGTGCAGTTCCTCGAACGGCATTAGTTGAAGTTGCGGCTCCATTATAATAACCACCATCCTTTCCAGATGTACGATTAATTGTTCCAAGTTTTACATAATCAACCCACATAAAACTCAAATTTGTACCAATTGAAGCACAATATGCGGTTCCAGTGGTTAATTGTGCTGAAGTATAGGGACTACTTCCAGAAGGGCAATTTGCCTTAACTCGATAATCATAAAGTGATGAAGCTGATAACCCAGAAAGTGCATAAGATGTTGCTGTAACGGCACTATTGGCAACAATCCAAGTGGCTGAACTTGCCAATTTATATTCAATAGTATAATTATTGACACTCGCAACAGCCGCCCAATTCAAGGTTGCTCCGTTTGAAGTAACATTGCTGGCACTCAATGATATCGTTGCCACGCACGGAACTGGTGCTTGGTAATTCACGGTAACGGTATCTGTTTGAGGCGATAAACTATTGTTTACTGTGATGGCAAATTGATAGGTTCCGTAGGGAGTTGCAGGGTCAAGAGTGAAAGCAATATTATCGGATTGTGATTGTAGAAGTGATAAAGTGCTGTACGTTTTTGCAGATCCTGTTGAAGTAATAAAACTTGATAATCCTGCAATAGAGACAGAATATGAGGCAGGTTTAACACTAAAATTTTGAATAGAATAATTAATAGTGCCACTCGTTGAGGAAATTCCTGTATTTGCAACAGTCGTTAATTTCGCAAAGAAACTTCCTACTTTAAACGCCTTTTTGTTCATTTCGATTGTGGTATTACAAATCGGAATAATTCTGGATGAAGCAGGATAAAACCCTTCTGCGGCAGGACCAACTTCTGGCGTGAAACTATAAATTTTGCTCTTGGTAGTTTGTTCTCCATACTTCCAATCATCTCCTCCTCCATTTGAAGTATAGTTTACCGTTTGCTGTGCATTACCCGAAATAAAACCATTTTCCGCCACAAAAAATGTCCCCATTTGCTGGAAAAGCGGTAATTCTGGATTTGAATTGGTAGTTGCATACCCGTAAGGATGAATGCAAAAGTTACCATAAGCATGAAAATCAAATGATAAACTAAAACTATGGGTGTTACAAAAATTCCTAATAATTTGTGTTTCAGGTTCCGAAAATGCCGAAGGACCTCTGTACGTATCAGAACTTGATGTTGGAGATGAACCCGTATTATTCAATCCCCATTGATAGCCATAATTACGGTTCGGATCAACGCCAAAAGTGCCATCTCCATTGATTCTACGGTTTTTTCTCCACATCCCTCCCCCACTTGGATTTGTGCCTTGATTATAAACATAGCCATCTGGATTCACACAAGGAACAATGTATAATTCCGTAGAATTTACCAACGTTTTTATGTCCTTATCAGTACTATAATTCTCCAAAATGTGCCACATAAAGAAAATCAATTGGCTCATACTCATGGGTTCACGGGCGTGATGAACGGCGTTGAAAAACATTTCAGGCTCAACTTCATCAACATCAGGATTATCACTAATTTTTATCATAAAAACTGGACGACCTTCAATAGATGTTCCAATTGAACTTTTAGCGGAAATCAAATTTGGATAAAGCGTACGCATTTGGTCGAGAATCGTCTGCAATTCAGTAAAGGTGTAGTAACCACCATAAGTTCCCAAGGCAAAATTTGAAGGAGTTGTCACTGCTACTTTTGCATTCTTTAAACCACTTTTAGGAGCATTTTTGTCAATTTCTTTGTTGAATTTTTCAAGATTTTTTTCTAAATCTTCGACGATGTAACTAAATTTTATGTTATTTTTTTTTAGTAAAGAAAGGTCTTCGTCAGATAATTCAGCCGTGAAATCTTTCTTATTTTCGTAACCAAAATGATCAACTTCGAGTCCATTGTTGAACAAGATTTCTAACTTTTCAGGGGCAATTTCAGCCTTGATACGGTGATATTTTATGCGTTGTGCATGAGTAAAAGAGGTTGTAATTACAATGAAAAAAATAATTACAATGGCGGAAATGTAAAATTTCATCTTCATAAAGATTGACTGGATTTAAAATGTGGATAAAATAACTTAATTTACTGAAAAGGAGGATAGATTTTGGATACTTACTTTGTAAATAAAGTAAACAAAATCGTTTTGAGAGGAAGGCAATAAAATAATTTTGAAGAAACTGAGTTTTATATTTTGCGAAAATATTAAGCAGTTTTATTAATTTCTCAACAATTATTCTGCAAAAATCACACATATTTGATACTAATACAAGGAACTATTTAATTTTTTTATTTCATTATTAACAATAAACCTAAAACGTCATCACTAATGTACTTCAAACTACCTCTTCTCTCGGCATTCTTCCAAATATTCCTTGGAATATCAACCATTTTCGCCCAACAACCATCTTGGACATTAACTCCGTTTGTAAAACAAGATACTGATAATCCCATTTTATTACCCATTAAGAACAGTGAGTTTTATTGCCCAGTAAGTAAACAAAAAGTTCGTTGGGAAGCGAAAGATGTTTA
>JAYUIP010000269.1:0-7914 GCA_043765945.1 Arcicella sp. | reverse complement strand
CACCAGCACTTCGACTGATGCTGGCACTCCTGACGAAGCATACCAAACCATTAAAAGTGAGGCAGTTAGACTATCAATTATTGGCAGTTTGATTCCTTCGGTAACTTACAATTTTAAATTTTAAAACAGTCCCCCAACCCTCAGGGGGGATTTATTCTTCCGCAATCTGGACGAATAAAACTCCCCCTCTGGGGGTCAGGGGTGCTTCTCTTATGAAAACATCATTAAAAATACTCATTCTCTCAATAACTATGATGAGTTGTGAGGACGTAATTCAGTTAGACGTACCCTCAACTGAGCCTTATTTAGTAGTTGATGGTTCAATTACAAACGTTGCGGGAGAGCAAATAATTAAACTCACAAAGTCACAGGATTTATTGAGCTTAGCAAACGTTGAAGGAGTGAAAAATGCCACCGTGAAAGTGACCGATGATTTGGGAAAAATTTACGAATTTAAAGACCTAAAAAACATCGGAAAATACGTTTGGACTCCCGCAAAACCTACGGACATTATGGGCGTTGTTGGGCGTTCTTATACCTTAGAAATTAATGCCGAAGGTGAAAAATATACGGCAATTTCTAAATTAAACCGTGTACCTAAAATTGATTCGATTGTTTATAAATTGGACGATGCTAATATCCGTCAGCAAGGTACGGGCAAACCCAACAAAGGATATGATGCAGTTTTTTATGCTACTGACCCAAGAGGTGTTGGAGATTGTTACAGAGTGAAGATTTACAAAAATGATACTCTAAAAAATTCTGCCGATAATATTGTAATTGCCTACGATGCAATCGGCAATAAAAGTCCGATTGGAGATGGATTAGCTTTCATCCGTCCTCTTCGTAGATTAGCAAGCACAGAACTATACAGAGAGAACGATAAAGTGAAAGTTGAGCTTTTATCCATAACAGAAGCACATTTTGATTTTTGGTTACAATTGCGTCAAGAATTAAATAATGCAGGATTGTTCGCCAGACCAGCGGCAAGAATTCCTTCAAATATTAATAATGTAAATGCTAATTCTTCAAAAGAAGCTTCTGGTTGGTTTGGAACTTCCGCCATTAGTTCGATGGAGGTGAAGATTGATAAAGCGAAAGCGGTTAAGGATTTTAATGAGTAGAATGCGTTAGCACACGGATTAAATGTATTACACACGGATAAAATAACATTTCATCCATGTCTAATCCCAATTACATTGCGGATTTAATCCGTGTGCAATTATTTACTGGCATATCATTTGCAAATACAAAGAGAGAAATCAATACTTTGTACAAAACAAAAACGATATGCAAAATATTTTAGGGATAGGTTCAAGAATCCGCCATGCAGACTTTGGCGATGGCGTAATTATTAACGTTAAATCAAATGGATATAATATTACTTTCATGAAGTTTGGAATGAAGTTGATGAAGTTAGATGCTCCTTTTGAAATCATTGAAGAAGTAGAAAAAGACAGCGATATAATAAGTCTTTTAGATGTGGAAATGACCTTATCAAAAGTACTGCAAAAGTGGTCTGATTTTACAGAAAACGTACCTTTGGGAGATAAATGGAAAGGTGGGAAATTAATTCTGAAACCTGGAAGACACGATTTGGCAAACAAAGAGATGCCGATTGATGCCTTTTTTCATAAAATTGTGATGGTTCGTGACCGCCTGAGAGTGATGGAGCAACGAGTGAATTCAAGTAATTTGGACGATGAAGAAAAGTTAAACCTTCAACAATATATTACTAAAATATATGGCACATTAACTTCTTTTAATGTATTGTTCAAAAACCCAGAACAGATATTTGTGGGGGAGAAAACAATGGCAGAATAATGTTCAATTTTTAAGTTGACAAAAGTCGCAGAAACAGATTTCTGCGACTTTTTTGTAAACTTTTTGGGTTCTCTGACAGCTTCTGTGGTAGAGGAGGCGTATCGCACAAGCCCAATTCGTCAGAGGGCAACCCCTACTTATCATTCCCCACAAAAATTGTCAGATAACCATTTTTTGATTTGTTAACTTAATAACTTAAAAGTTACTATTTATCAAAAAAGGTACCCAATTAGCAATCAGTAAATCATTTCTATATAAAAAAACTTATATTTGTCAGGAAATATCAATGTAGTATTGTTGAAATTTTGAAATACCATAACCAAATTCATAAAAAATGTCCTTATCAGCCTCCAGTAAAATTTATCTTGTTAAAGAATCCATCTTCAAGTTAGCTAATTTTTCTTCCGAAGAGTGGGATTTTTATCAGAGCATTATTGACGAAGTTACTATTAAAAAGAAAGAGTATCTCACAAAAAAAGGTGAGGTTGAAAAATGTGCTTACTTCATTTTAGAAGGAGCTGTAAAATATGAAGCCACAACGGATGAAGGAAAACAAATCTGCGTTGATTTAGGCTTTCAAGGTAATTTGGTAAGCTCATTTGCTTCGTGTTTGTCTCAACGTCCATCTGGAATTGCCATTCAGGCGGTCACTAACCTTAAAGCGTTCCGTTTGCATTATCCTCCTGTTTTAGAATTATTAGAAACTTCCAAAAATGCGGAACGTTTTCATCGTATGATTGCCGAACAATTATACATCCGTGAAACCCGCAGAACTTATACTTTAATTTCTAAATCTGCCGAAGAGAGATATTTGCATCTCCTTGAAAATCAACCAGATGCCTTGCGTTTGATACCGATAAAAGATTTGGCTTCTTATTTGGGAATTCATCCTGATAGTCTGAGTAGAATCAGAAATTCGATAAAAGGTTAATCCAAAATTATACTTATAAAATTATGGTGGACTTTGAAATTTGGGACGTTTAGAACGATGAGTTGTTTATCTTTGTTTCTTAAAAACATAAATAACGCTTTGAGTAAACGGTTGAAAATGTGCGTCTAATTTATTTAAACCTTTGAAAATTAACTATGATAGAAATTAGAGATATAAATAAAGCCTTTAACGGACGTGATGTTTTGATGGGAATTAACGGTGCTTTTAAGCCTGGTGAAACCTCTTTAATCATTGGTGGTAGCGGAACTGGAAAAAGTGTTTTGTTGAAATGTATGATTGGCATTGTGAAACCCGAAAATGGCAAAGTTTTATACGACGGTCGTGATTTTCATAATTCTGATGAAGAAACTCGCAAGGCAATCAGACGTGAAATGGGCGTTCTATTTCAAGGAGGAGCATTATTTGACTCAAAGACTGTATTAAATAATGTGAAATTTCCTTTGGATATGCTTACGGATATGTCGGAAAAAGAAAAAATTGAACGGGCTGAATTTTGTTTAAAAAGAGTCGAATTAGAAAATGCTGGGCAACGAATGCCTTCGGAAATTTCTGGTGGTATGAAGAAAAGGGTAGGTATTGCAAGAGCCATCGTGATGAATCCAAAATACCTTTTTTGCGATGAACCAAACTCTGGACTCGACCCACTGACATCCGTAAAAATTGATGAATTGATTAAAGAGATTACCGATGAATTTAACATTACAACGGTTGTTATTACCCACGATATGAACTCAGTGATTGGGATGGGACAAAAAATTATGTTTCTCTATAAAGGCGAAAAAGTGTGGGAAGGTGATAACTTGAACATCCGAACTTCTGATGTGGAAGAATTAAACGAATTCATATTCGCCAATAAATTATTACAAGAAATGCGTGGGTAATGTAATGGCACGCAGATGACACAGATGCCTTCGGCAACGCAGATTTACGCAGATTTTTCTCTATAATTTCATTTTACAAATTTCACGAAGCATTTTTGAAAATTAATTATTATTCTCATTAAAAAAATCTGCGAAAATCTGTACGGTTCGACGGTTCGATTGCCATAGGCATCTGCGTCATCAGCGTTTCATCATTCACTTCAAGATAGCTTTTGCTTCTGCTAATGTTGATTTGTATTCTGCCATTTTTGAGGCTTTTTTTGCGTATTCTCTCATTTTATCAACTTCCCCCGAACGTTTAGAAATTCTTGCGAGTCCCATGTAGGCAAGGGCATGGTAATCTTTCGTAAAACGTTCATCAAAAGGCATTTTTATGGCTTTTTGTAATAAAATTTCTGCCGTTTTATCGTCCCTTTTTGCTTTTTCAGCCACTAACCCTTTAAAAATATGTCCTGCACATTGGAACATGATTCCACGCTGTTTCAAGATTTTATCGGCATAATCCTCGGCTTCATCATAACGACCAACCGCCGTTAAGAATTCAGTTCTTTGCATTTGATACAGTAAGTTGTCGGGATGTTTTTCAATCAGTATGTTGTTGTACGACAGAGCCTTAGCAAAATTTGATTCGTATTTTGTGTAAACATAACCCGCATAAAAAGTTGCCTCATTTTTTACAAAAATGGTTTTGCGAGTAGCCAAATCTAATTGTTGCAAACCCAGTTTTTTATTTCCATCCGCAAACATCCAAATTACTGATTTTATCATAGAATGCGTTTCTGGATATTCCACTCGGTAATAATTATAAATGCCCGATGAGTATAAAAACTCGGGTTGTTTATCCGTTAATGATAAACCTTTTTTTAGATGTGAATATGCCTTTTTTGCCACGCCAACTGCTCTCATAAACTCCTGATTATCAGCATCATGGGCGGCTAAATACCCCAAAGTTGCTAATTCAAAAAAGCTGGCTTCGATATCATCTTCATTTTTATCTAACATGGCTTCCGCCAAATTCCTACTTTGGTTTAGATACGACAAATACACTTTTTGTTGAGCAGGATAATCCTTTACTGGAAAATATTGCAGTTCAGTTTGAATTGCCATCAAAGTATAAAAAATAGGGTGGGTTGGATATTTTGCTTTAATCTTCTGAAAAATCTCAGCTGATTCCTTAAAATCAAATGAATACATTTTGTCTAAGCCCTGAGAAATCTGTTGGCGAGTTGTGACATCGCTTAGGATTTGGCTGTTTGAACTATAAGCTATGAGCAATGAGAATTGAGCGATGAAAAGAAATTGAATTATTTTGGTCATTTTGGGATTATTTGCCTAATGGAAATAGATTAGATAACGTATATTTGTTGATTAATATGGATTTGTCATTGCGTCTGTCTTTGCGAGCTTTTTCAGCGAAGCAATCCTTATGATTGATGAAAGAAGTTTGAAACTTTTCTACTTCTTTGTGAATATACAAATTGTTCTATTAAAAGCTCGCAATGACATTCCAAATTCAAACAGATTGCCTCGCTGAAAAGCTCGCAATGACGTTCCAAACTCAAACAGATTGCTTTGCTCAAAAGCTCGCAATGACAAAAAATAAAACCAATGATTTCTTACGAACATTTTATATTAGATAACGGATTAAAAGTATACGTTCACCAAGATCATTCCACCCCTTTTGCGGCAGTAAATATTGTCTATAATGTAGGCTCACGGGACGAAGAGGAACACAAAACTGGTTTTGCCCATTTATTTGAACACTTGATGTTTGGCGGTTCAAAAAATATTCCTTCCTACGACACACCCTTGCAAAAGGTCGGCGGAGAGAATAACGCTTTTACCTCGCCCGATATTACAAATTATTATATCACTTTGCCATCTGTCAATCTGGAAACGGCTTTTTGGTTGGAATCTGACCGCATGATGTCGCTTTCATTTGACCAAAAGGTTTTGGATGTACAACAAAAAGTAGTTATTGAGGAGTTCAAACAACGCTATTTGAATCAACCGTACGGAGATATTTGGTTGAAACTTCGCCCACTTGCCTACGAAACGCATCCTTATAAATGGGCAACCATTGGTAAAGAGATCTCACACATCGAAAATGCCGTAATGGACGACGTGAAAGGTTTTTTCCATAAACATTATTTGCCTAATAATGCCAATTTAGTGGTAGCAGGGAATGTAACTGTTGAACAGGTAAAACAACTTTGCAAAAAATGGTTTGAACCAATTCCAGCGGGGAACGTAGTGAAAAAAAACATACCCGTAGAAGGAATTCAAACCTCTGCAAGATTTTTAGAAACATCAGCAAAAGTGCCTATGGATGCCATTTATAAGGTTTATCATACGCAAGGACGACACGATGCAGGTTTTAATGGTCTTGATTTAGCAAGTGATATGTTAGGAAGAAGTAAGTCGTCGAGATTGTATAATCAATTAGTAAAAGAAAATCAGATTTTTAATTCGGTTAATGCTTATGTAACTGCTTCGCTTGACCCTGGACTAATGGTAATTCAAGGGAATTTGAATCAAGGTATAAGCATTGAAGAAGGTGATGCCGCTATCCAAAGTGTATTAGACGATTTCATCAAAAATTCAGTATCAGAGGCGGAATTAGCGAAAGTAAAAAATCAGGCTGAATCAACTTTGGTATTTTCGGAAATAGAATTATTAAACCGTGCTATGAATCTTGCCTTCGCTGCTAATGCGGGAAATGTGGAGTATGCCAATCAAGAATCCGCTAACATTCAAGCAGTTACAGTTGATGAAATTATAACTCAATCTCGAAGTATATTGACGAAAGAAAATTGTTCAACGATGTATTATCGGGCGGAGAATTGATTCATAAAGTTTGGTTGTCTGACAATTTATTGTGGAGAATGATAATCGTTCGCATACGCTCTGACGAAATGGGCGTATGCGATACGCACTTACCACAGAAATTGTCAGAGAACCATAAAGTTTTCATGCAAAACCTAAATTTTTTGGAAACATCTGGATTTAAGAAAGTAAATATCTACTACATGGATTTAAACACCCAAGATAATATTCATGGTGATATTATTTTAAACGATGTCACATTGTTTATACAGAGAATGTGAGGTAAAAAGGCTTGGCAAACTAAAAATTTACCAAGCCTTTCCTACCTAAGCAACCAAATGATTGTCTTTATCAGAAAGTTTGTCGAATTTATACTTGAATATTTCCTCTAATTCAGAATTTGAATCAATATTCATAATTTCTTTTATTAGTCCTGTTCTCATATCAAAAACCCAGCCATGAAGATGTGGTAATTCCCTGTTAGCCCATGCCCGTTGCACAATGGTTGTTTTCGAAAGATTTTTTACTTGTTCTTCAACATTTAATTCTACGAGTCTATCAAATTTTTTACCTTCATCTTGTATGCTTTTCAGTTCACCAATATGTTTACTATACACCTCTTTAATATTTCGTAGCCATTTGTTGATCAGTCCTAAATCTGAATTTCCCATAGCGGCTTTTACGCCACCGCAACCGTAATGACCGCAAACAATCACGTGTTTTACTTTCAAAACTTCGACGGCGTATTGCAATACTGACAGTAAATTCATATCAGTATGAACCACTAAATTAGCCACGTTTCTATGCACAAATACCTCGCCAGGTTGTGTATTGGTTACTTCTTCGGCTGGTACTCGACTGTCTGCACAGCCAATCCAAAGAAATAATGGCTTTTGGTCTTTGGCAAGAGTATTAAAATATTCTTCATCCAAATCTAATTTGTCTTGAGCCCAAGCCTTGTTTGCCAACAATAATTTACTGTATTCCTTCATGTTATTTTTCGTTTAAATCGTCTTCAAATTGGTTGATACTTTCTTTATTATTTTTATTTATATTTTTAAAATCTACGTCAATGTCTCTCAATTTTGCATTTTTTTTGAATTCTAAAAGAATACTAAAAATATCGTGGTCAATGAATTTTGCTTTTGTGCCATCAATAAAGACTTCATCTCCTTCTTGTAATTCCATTAAAATTTCTTTTATCTGCGATTTATTTAAGAAATAAATGTCTTTGTTTAATCTAATTAAAACACTTTTCCCTTCTCTGACCGATGTCACGGCATTCTGAAAATTGGTTCTCAAAACAAAGAGTATTCCTACCAACGAACCAATGGCAATTCCCCACAATAAATCTTTGAAAACAACCACTAAAATTGTCATAATAAAAGGAATAAACTGGTCGTAGCCGTCTTTAAATACATTTTTAAAAAC
>JAYUIP010000268.1:0-2812 GCA_043765945.1 Arcicella sp. | reverse complement strand
GTATGAATTGAAATCAATTGCCCAAGAATAGCCGTAAATCCAAAAATCAGAACGACGAAATGTAAGGTAAAAAAATCTTTAAAAGTGGTCTTCATAATATTGGATTTATGTATTGTATAATATTAGACCACACATTTAACAGATTTACACTGGAATATATACTAAAAAAATCTGTGTAAATCTGCTAAATCTGTGTCTTCTGCGTTCCAATTTTATGCCACCGCTTCTTGTTCTGCCAAAACCTCCGCAACTGGTCTGAAATTGCCTTTTTTCAATAGCTCATTTTCTGGAACGTAGGGACAAACTTCCAAAATAGTGGTGATGTTAATGTCCGTGATTTGATAATCATTCAAGTTTCCTAAGTTCTTGGTCAAAGCCTCAAAAACGTCTTTCGGATTCTCAGCATTGATTAGCATCATGTGAGGAGTTTTCTTTTCCTTCTGCGTTTTTTCGTCGAAACTGATATACTGAACCTTTGCCTTGTACCAAATTTCAGAACCATTTTCTTCAAAAAACACTTCACTCAATTTCATTTTTGAGAGGTTAGTCAATTGGAAATCGGGCGTATTACTCGCCACAATTTCAAACATTCTCGCCTCCGCTTCGGTGTATGAAACGGCATCTACTAAATATGCCTCATTAATTGTTTTTAAAGAACCCGCTTCGTCTTCTTTCTGATAACGTATTTTTCCTAAATACCAAGTTGCCATTTTATTTTCGATGTTTAATGTTTGATGCGACCGTCGCTCGGTTCGATGTTCGGAAAACAAGTCTGGATTTTGATATTAAAACCCAAACATCGAAAAACGAACATCGAACATTGATTTATTCTACAAAACTATCAATAATGACATGAAAAAAATACATCGTGCATCCTTTTTTCTTAATTTGCATCTACTAATAAAATAAACACAAAATGGCAACTACTTCTCTTCATCCAAATCTTTCTCTCGAACAAACAGACACTTCCGTGAAGAGTCTTTTGTTGGGAATTCCCTTACAAATTTATGTGGTTGCGATATGTTCGGCACTCGTAATTATTGGCGTGCTTTGGGACATTGCTTGGCACATGAGCATTGGGCGAGATGGTCTTTTTTCCGCTCCACACAATGCCATTTATTTGGGTGCGGCTCTGGCTGGTATCATGTCAGGCTATCAAGTTTTAAAAACTTCCTTCTGGGGAACGCCTGAGGAAAAAGGCAAAATGGTCAATTTTTGGGGAATATTTTACAGCTCTCTGGGCGGAATGTTCTGTATTTGGGGTGGCTTCGGAGCGGCAACCTCAGCACCTTTTGATGATTGGTGGCACGGAACTTACGGCTTGGACGTAAAGATTTTTTCACCTCCTCATGCCATTTTGGGTTTGGGTTTAATAGCCATTCAAATCGGAGCCATGATTTCAGTTTTGGCGGTATTAAATCGCAAAGAAAAAATATCATATCTATCCGATTCACAGAATATTAGTCGAGACAATAGACTCCGTAATATCTTCATGCTTACGGCAGGATTAGTGGTTTTGACGGTTGGAACCTTCCTCACAGAATTCATGGGACGCTGGAACATGCACCGTGATTCTTTCTATGAAGTTGGTTGTTTCGCTTTTCCAATGTTCATCATTGCCTTCGCCAGAGCCAGTAAAATTAAATGGGGAGCAACCATTATTACGGCAATTTATATGACTGTGATGATTTGCATAAATGGAACGATCAGACAATTCCCTGCCGAGCCACTTTTAGCTCCCGTTGCCAATTATATTACATTTTTTCAGACAACGGCATTCCCTTTATTATTGATTTTTCCAGCGATGGTTATTGATATGTTGAGATATAAATTTTCGAGTAAAAATGACTGGATTTTAGCGGTAATTTTAGGCGTAGGATTTTTCGTAACATTTCTTGTAGTACAGTACAATGCAGGAACATTTTTGAAGGAATCCCCAATGGCTCGTAATTGGTTTTTCCAGTCTGATTCAATGCCTTATTTCAACCCTGCCAATGCAGAATGGCGTTATAAATTCACGGATTGGGCGGTTACAAAAGGGTTTTATAATTGGTCAATTGCTGCTCTTGTTTCTTCCGTTCTGGGTATTCTTTCCGCAAGAATTGGGTTGCTTTGGGGCAATTGGATGAAACGAGTGCAACGGTAGTGAACCTCACCCCCACAGCCCCTCTCCTTAATGAGAGGGGGCTGGGGGTGAGGTCTTTTTTTAACCATTCAAAACCTTCCCCCTCTTGAAAAATCTTATCACAATCTCATTAATTTTTATCTCATTTTTCACCTCTGCCCACGTGGGTAGCCCGGGCGTTGTGTTTGAAGGGCAGGCGGGTAAATACAACTTGCAGGTGTACGTTCAACCGCCCGATGTGATTCCTGGCACTGCCCAAGTGACCGTTTTTACCGACGGTAACGACATTGACAAAATTCGCATAAAACCCGTGTATTTTTGGTTTGGCGATGAAGGTTCACCTGTGTCAGATGAAATTTTTGCGGTAGCTGGACAAACTGGTAAGTTTGACGGAATGGTCTGGTTCATGTCGCCACTTGCTGGGAGTGTAGAAGTGGAAGTTACGGGTAAAAGAGGAACCGCAAAAATGATTGTTCCCGTAGCGGCAGTTTCCACCGCAAAGCGTTCAATGCCAGCGGGTTTAGGTTGGATTTTGGCGGCATTAGGAATATTTTTAGTAGGCGTTCTTACCACCATTTTTGGGGCAAGTGTGAGCGATTCTTTACAACCTGCGGGCGAAAAGTCAACGCCTAAAACCATTCGTAAACGAGTTACAGGTTCGTTGGTAGGAGCAAGTTTTTGTGGGCT
>JAYUIP010000267.1:0-2814 GCA_043765945.1 Arcicella sp. | reverse complement strand
TCAATATTTTGTTCTACTAACTTGCTCAACCTGACTCTTGAATCATACATTGTAAATAAAATCGGTCTTGGAATAGTCTTCAACTTACTTTTAATCTCGTTTCCTCCAATATCATCAAGCACTTCCATTAATATCTTGATTCCAATCATTGAAAATTTTGAATACTCTGTAACTAACAAAAATATGTCAGAAGCATAAGCTGCATTAAGTGTCATAATCTCAATACTTGGTGGTGTATCAATTATGATATGGTCGTAAAAATCTAATACCTGTGGATTCTGACCTAAAAAAAAAGCTAATCTATTGTGATTAGTCCTTGGACTTATCTTACGATAAGAATACAGATTATTAGGAATTAAATCTGTGTACTTCGTTGATATTATAGCACCATCTAACGTGCATTGACCAGCAAATACATCTCCAATCGTAAATACATCTTCATAGGGTTCTATACCCAGACCGTATGCACAATTTCCTTGTGGGTCTAAATCAATAAGTAAAACCTTGTTTCCAAGTAATTTTAAACCTGCCGCTAAGTTTATGGCAGTAGTTGTTTTTCCAACTCCACCTTTGTTATTAGCTATACAAGTTATTGTAGCTTTGCTCTTTTTCATATTTTAATATGTTAAAATTAAATAAAAAAACTCATTATGCAAACAGTTGAGTCAATTTTTTAATACAGAATAATAAGACAACTTTTTCCCTATTAATGACTCGGAATAGTATATACGTCATAGGAATTTATGACGTTGAAAAAACCTTTCTTAATTCTTCAGATGGAATATAATTACTAAATTTCTCACCTGTATCGTGTGCATACCAATCTGAGTCTGAAACCCATTCCCAGGTTCTGTTCTCTGCACTTTCCAAATCCTCAATCGAAACACTTTCTACAATATCATTAACATCCTCATCTTTTACCTTTCGGATACCACCAAAAGGAGCAATAAGAGGTTTTTTATAAAGTGCCTGAATAACAGTATCGAGACGATGTGGCTCTACCGTTTTATAGACTTCAATTATTTTTCCATTTACGAGCTTTTTATCTTTATTTGAGAACTTTGTACCATATTTAAACACCTCTAAAAATCCCTCTCTTGATGTTAAAGGCTTAATAACTTGCAAGTATGACATTGCATCAGGGAAGTGCTTTAACCATTGAGATTTTAACCATTCAGCTTCATTCTGACCCTGAATAATGAAATGGAAATGGATATGATAATAATCATCAGGTCTAACAGTTACCTCCATTGATTTTAAACCTTTTAAAAATACTCTCCCAGTTTTTAGATTTCTCGCATTATCATATATTTTTCTCCAAACACCTTCTCTTCTATTAACTTCATATCTTAATGTTTCAGCGTCTGTACACCAAATTGTAGGGGCTGTGAGTGTTACAAATTGAGGGGATTCTAATTCAAAGATTTGTTCCCCGTAATTTTTAATGTAGATAGCGGTTCTTATGCCGTTACAAGTAATACAAGTTCGACAATTACAGTATTTTGCAGACACAGAATCACCTAATTGCTCTAATTTATGTGAGCAATAATAAGCATTAAAATAATACTTTTTTAAAGGACTATTTAGCTTAATCAGTGGACTATTAATCCATTGTGTTATAAGTTTCTTTTTTGTCTTTTTAGACTTTACATCGTAAATTTGCACCAACATTATAATTTAGTAGTTAGTTTACCTCTCACAACGAACTAACTATATGATTTACAGAACCTTATGCTGTCATTTAGAACAACATAAGGTTTTTTTTTATGCCTAATAAATATTCAGCGTTCCACAGTTACGCTAATGTATCAAGTAAGTAGTGAAATTGCTTACGCATGATGGGTTTTTAAGGCATATACACGTCCCAAGTGTGATGTTTAAAAGGTATCTCAAAATGGCTTAAAGCTATCAATTTCGAGATACCCACGCTTGTACACGTGTGTTAGTCTATCCCTCATAGGTTGCCCCCGCAGAGCCTATTTCCGTTTCGACTAATATCTTAATTAGTGACGTTTCCAACGTAGAGTTTGTACTTATCACCAGCGAGTTTTTTTATTCCAAAGAGATAATATTTCTTGCCTCTTTTTTCAGTCGACATACCCCATCCAATTTCACGAACAAACCTCTTCTTATTTTCAAAATCAGATATTTGAGAGATTTGTTCTTTCAAAATTTCTACATTTCTTTTTATGGCTTGCTTATCAAGAACTGGTTTGGATTGTACCACCGTTTGTGGTTTATATTGTGCCACTACTTGTGTACTACTTTGTACCACTTTTTTAGGAACTGATTGTGCCACTTCTTGTGCCACCCATGTACCTTGTGCCACCTCTTGTGGTTTTACTTGTGCCACTTTTTGTTGAACTACTTGTGCCACGCTTTTGGATAATGGTTGTGTCACTTGATTATTCCAAGGTCTATTCTCATTTTCCTCTGTCAATAATCGAGTTTCTTTTCTGTCTAATGGTGGAGATTTTATACTCATCACACTTTTAGCTAAATCGAATTTTGCCATGACTATATTTTAATAGTTTGAGTTTTCCCATGTAATGTTCCCGTGTTTCTTGCTTCATGCCATTTTAAGGCAAGTTCCTTGTATCCTTTACCCGCTGGGTTATTTGCTCGACAAACAGCAGGAACAGCTTCAAAAAAGGATTCTTGTATTCTTACAGTTCTACTAATCTTTTCAGCTAATATCAATCCCGTTTTACTCTCTTCAATATTTTGTTCTACTAACTTGCTCAACCTGACTCTTGAATCATACATTGTAAATAAAATCGGTCTTGGAATAGTCTTCAACTTACTTTTAATCTC
>JAYUIP010000266.1:0-7918 GCA_043765945.1 Arcicella sp. | reverse complement strand
CTCTCCTTTGATGAAAATGCACTTTATTATGCTCATCAACGGATTTTGCTGCTACTTCAATTGCTTCTTTCAACGACTTTTGAGCCATGCTAAAAAGTATGAGTGAATCAATTTGCTTTTTGCTTTTTAGCTTGTAGTGTTTTATTATTCTTTCAAGTTTGGGAATATTGAATGTTCTCATGGTTTTATTTTCAGTAAATTTCGACGTTAAATAAATCATCTCCAAATAAAAAGCCTTCAAACAAATTGCTTGAAGGCTTTTTAATCAGATTTCAAATATTACTTCACCGTAAATCCAACCTTAACTTTATCCCACATCATCATCACCATTCCTGAGTTTTCAGCTTTGATTGTGAATCTTTCAGTCATTGCGTTGGCTTCTGATTTTGCCGTTACACGCAAAGCATCATCGGCTTCTTTGTAACTATACCCACCCCATTGCTTAGCAGTTTTGTTGAAAATAATCGTCCATTCATTCTCGCCTGGAATTGTAAAAAGAGCGTATTTACCTGCTTTTAAGGCTTTCCCGTTAATCATTACGTCCCTACTAACTTCAAAAGTTGTGGCATCATTTGCACCTGTACGCCATACTTTTCCATAAGGAGCCATATTTCCCGCCCATACATTACGACCTTTTACGGCTGGTTGAGAATAATTAATTGTCAAGTTTGCACCACCCGCCACAGTTGCAGTTGTTGTTGCAGGAGGCGATGGCATAGTAGCTTTATCTTTGCTCATATCATGTTGAGCATTGCTAATGAAAGCAGAAAAGGCAAAAGTTGCCAATAAAAGTAATTTTTTCATTTTTGTAATTTAGATTTTAATTAGGATGATTTATTTAACGAATAGATAACGTAATTTCACTATTTTAGTTTCATTGTATAATCAGAAATAATAAAAAATGCCCTCAAATTAAATATCCAAGGGCATTTTAAAATATTTCTTTAAGATATTCAATTAAAAAAGTCCTTCATTTTCTCAAAGAAATTTTTGTCGTTTTTATTGGGTTTTGGCTCAAAATTTGGTGAACTCCGCATTTTTTCTAACATCTCCGTTTCCTCTTTTGTTAGATTTTTAGGAGTCCACAGATTCACGTGGATTAGCTCATCACCAACGCCATAACCGTTCAATTCTTTAATTCCCTTACCTTTCAAACGAAGAATTTTCCCCGCTTGAGTGCCAGGTTCAATCGTAATTCTGGCTTTTCCACCAATAGTTGGCACTTCGATTGAGGTTCCCAAAGCGGCATCCGCAAAATTCAAATAAAGGTCAAATATTACGTTTGTGCCGTCTCTGTGCAGTACTTCGTCTGGTTCTTCTTCAATAATTATTAACAAATCTCCCGCAACGCCACCCCGTGGAGGAACGTTTCCTTTGCCCGACATGGATAATTGCATACTGTCGGCAACTCCCGCTGGAATTTTGATTGGAATGATTTCTTCTTCTAACATACGTCCTTCGCCAAAACAAACATCACAACGAGTTTTCACTTGCTTACCCTCACCATTACAGGTTGGACATGGGGAGGTTGTGACCATCTGCCCCAACATCGTTTGTTGAACTCGACGCACTTGACCTGCACCACCACAAGTTTGGCAAGTGCTTAACTCTGTACCATTTTTTGCCCCGTTTCCCGTACATGATTTACAAGTAACGTGACGTTTGACCTTGATTTTTTTCTCAACGCCATTCGCTACTTCCTCTAAATTAAGTTTCAGCTTAATTCTGAGGTCAGTACCTTTTCGCATTCTACGTTGTTGCTGACCTCCGCCACCACCAAACATACCACCGAAAGGGCTTTCATCGCCACCACCAAAGATATTTCCAAACTGACTGAAAATATCTTCCATGTTCATTCCCTGACCACCGTAACCACCACCTGCGGCTCCGCCCATGCCAGCGTGTCCGTAACGGTCATATTGATTTTTTTTCTTCACATCCGACAAAACTTCATACGCCTCCGCAGCCTCTTTGAATTTATCTTCTGCGGCTTTGTCACCAGGGTTTTTATCGGGGTGGTATTTAATTGCCATCTTGCGATAGGCTTTCTTTATTTCGTCTTCCGAAGCTGATTTTGAAATCTCTAAAACTTCGTAAAAATCTCTTTTTGCCATTTTTATTAGGGGTTAGGTGTTTGGGATTAGGTTTTAGAGAAAAACTAATGCTTGAAGCACTAAGCCCTAAAAACTAAGCCCTAAAACCTAATTTGATACTACGACTTTTGCAAATCGAATTACTTTATCATTTAAATAATATCCTTTTTCAACTACATCAAAAACTTTACCTTTATCGTCCTCCGTTGGGGCTGGAAATTGGGTAATTGCTTCGTGTAAATCAGCATTAAAAACTGCACCTTTCGCATCCATTGGTTTCAATCCTTTTACTGCCAAGGTATTGTATAACTTATTGAAAATCAAATGAATACCTTCTGAAATTTCACCTTCTTGGGCGTTGGCAGTTGCTCTTTCAATGTCATCAATCACGGGAATAATATCCACAATCACACGCTCAGAAGCTGACTGAATCATTTCTAATTTTTCTTTGGCGGTTCGCTTTCTGAAATTATCAAAATCTGAATAAAGACGTAAATATTTGTCTTTTAATTCGTATAATTCAGCTTGTAGTTTTTCTGTCTCCGTCAATTCTGGCACTTCTTCTATCAATGTTTCAATATTATCTTCTGAAACATTGTCAGTATTTTGTGTTACTTCTTCACTGTCAATCGGCAATTCGTCTTTATTTTCCATTTTAAATGCACTTTTCGCTTTATTTTTATAATTCTCTATGATGTTCAAAAGTTTTGCCATATCTTGTTTTCTGTCAGATTGACAGGTTTTTTGATTTACAAAATTAGGTTAAAAAGGTGGTATTCGGAATTATGAACAATTTATGATGCACGCTCAAACTCTTGAATGATGGTTTGGAATATTTGTTGTAATTTCATTCCCAAAAGTAATTATATGTTTCAATAGATTTTTCTCTTCTTTGATTATTCAAAAATTTTATTCAGATTATGCAATTACACTACATAAAATATACATTAGAGGAGTTAGAAGAAGTAAGAGAGATATTTATTGAATACGCAGATTTCCTACAAGTTGATTTGTGCTTTCAAGATTTTGAGAAAGAATTACAAACTTTGCATGAAGTTTACGCCCTTCCAAAAGGTTGTATAATATTAGCCAAAGAGGAAAAACAAGTATTGGGTTGTATTGCCTTGAAACCCATTGGAGAAGGAATTTGCGAGATGAAAAGATTATACGTTCGACCCGAAGCAAGAGGGCAATCTTTAGGGAAACAATTGGTGGAAGAATTGATTGATTTTGCCAAAAAAGCGGGGTATAAAACTATGAAATTAGACACGATTACTTGCTTGAAAGAGGCAATAAAATTGTATCAATCCAAAGGCTTTATTAAAACTGAACCCTACGTTTATAATCCACTTTCGGATGTGCTTTATTTTGAATTAACACTCTGAATTTGAACTTTTTACGATTGATAATGATTTTCTAAAAGTTTTTGGGCAACATCTGCTCGTCCCTACCACAAAAATTGTCAAACAACCTTAATAAATAACTAATAAATACATCCCATAATTAAACAATACCACAATCATTTTCCAATATGAAATGTCCACTTTTATTGAAAATTACAGCCTCAGTTGTGATTTTAAGTTGTTGTTCGTGGGGCTTTTTGGCTCATAAAACAATTCATCAAATTGCCATTTATTCACTTCCGAAAAAACTTCAAACCTTTTTCTTCAAAAACGTGGATTATTTAGTCTATAATTCTGTCCGTCCCGATGTTCGACGTAAAGACGACCCAAGTGAAGCAACCAAACATTTTATTGATGTTGATGCTGCCATTTTTGGGTTAAATCCCTTAGATTCCATGCCAAAAACTTGGGATGATGCTGTGAAAAAGTACTCAGTTGATACCCTTAGAAAATACGGAACCGTGCCGTGGGAAATCATGAAAATACAACAAAAATTAACAAATGCGTTCCGTAATAAACTGAAAGACAGTATCTTATATTATTCAGCCGATTTGGGTCATTACATTGCAGACGCTCACGTTCCTTTGCACACCACGGTAAATTACGATGGTCAATTGAGCAATCAGCGAGGATTACATTCACTTTGGGAAAGTACGGTTCCTGAGATAAATATTGAGAATTATAATCTTTATCAGAAACACAAAGCTAAGTATTTAAAACAACCGCTTGATGTGATATGGATGAGAATTAAGGAATCGAATACGATGTTAGAAAAAGTGCTTTCAGACGAAATTGCGGCTTCGGAAGGATTCACGGAGGACAAGAAATTTAAGCGTTCAGAGCGTTTTGGGCAGATGCGAAAAAATTATACTGGCGACTTTGCCAAGGCTTATGCTGTCAAATTAGGAAGCACCGTAAACGAACGAATGTTGGATGCATCAAGAACCGTTGCCGATTTTTGGTACACTGCGTGGGTGGATGCAGGTTGTCCAGATTTATCTGATTTACAGGACTTTAAAGATGAAGACAAAGCCAAATTGAAAACAGAAAAATCCATTTGGAAGAAAAACGAATTGATTAAAAATGGGCTTTTGCAGGCAAAGAAGGGGAAAAGTGAAGAATAATTGCAGTTATCAAAGGTGCCGATTCGGAAATATTAGTTCCAAATCGGCATTTTTGATAATTGATAACTGTTTACTACTAACTGTTAACTGATTCGATATTTCTTCCCAACCAAAGATTTGATATGTCCTTGAAATTCAAGATTTAAGAGCAATGAAGACAATTTTGCCACGTGAATTTGTGCCTTCCAAGCCAAATCATCAATGTGCATTTCTTGATTATTGTGAAGCAATGACATTACGGCACTTTCCTCTTCCGTAAAGTTTGAAAAATCTATTTCTGTTGCTTGATTTTTATTGATATTAGTCCCTTCCACATCCCAATTCATCGCTTCAATAACGTCTTTAATACTCGTAAAAATTTGAGCTTTATTCTCTTTTATTATTTTGTTACACCCTTCCGAAAACGATTTGCCAATTTGTCCAGGCACGGCAAAAACGTCTCTGTGATAATTATTGGCGTATTCTGCCGTAATTAATGCACCACCTTTCACGGCAGCTTCAACCACAATTGTTACGTCAGCCATACCCGCAATAATTCGATTTCGTTGTGGAAAAAATCGTGGGTCGGGTTGCGTTCCAAAGGTTTGTTCAGTCAAAATTCCACCCAATTCTTGCATCTGAGTGGAAGTATTTTTGTGTTGATACGGATAAATTAAATCTATGCCACTTGCCATTACGCCAATGGTAGGAACATTATTTTTCAAGCAAGATTTATGAGCCACAATGTCAATTCCATACGCTAATCCACTCACAATCAATGGATTATACGGAGATAATTCTTCAATAATGTGTTCAGTCGTTTGCTTTCCATATTCAGTTGATTGCCGAGTTCCCACAATGGCAACCGTTCGTTGAGCGTTCAAATCTGCCTTACCTTTATAATACATCAAAACGGGTGAATCATACAACTGTTTTAAACGATTTGGATAATTTTTGTCAATATAAAACAGCAACTCAACTTGTTGTTTATCAGCTTCCTGAATAATTTTCCAAGCGTTTTCCAATACAGATTTGTCTTGCATATTTTGGGCAATAACTTGGCCAATATTCGGGATTTTGAGGAGTTTTGGAATGGGCGTTTTGAAGGCTTGTTCTGCCGAACCACAATAGCTGATTAGCTGACGAACAAGAACATCGCCGATTTTTGGGATTAGGGTGAGAGCAATCTGGTAGAGTTTATCGTTCGTAGTGGACATCGAATTGTGGTTAATTTTTACCAAAAATAAATTGCATTTTGCTGTAAAACAAATTGGTTGTCTGACAATTTTTGTGGTAGGGACGAATAATATTCGTCCACAATGCCTTTTTGAGTGAGTGGACGAATGCTATTCGGCTCTACGGGTTTATTCCACAAAAACTGTTAGACAGCCAACAAATTGAAATCGACAGAATTAGAAAATTTGCTAATTCTACCAATTTCAAAATTTTCTTATTCCTTTACAATCTTCAAAACTCCTATTTTATCTCCCGCTTGCATTTTTAAAAGGTAAACCCCAGTTGGTAACATACTTAATTTACCATTCACTGACTGATTTACTGATTCTAAATTCCCAGAATTTTCCACAATCGTTTTGCCTGATAAGTTAGTTAAATTGAAATCAAAAGTCTTTCCAAAAGCCTGAATTTTAATACTTCCCGTAGTTGGATTTGGAGAAATAGAAATTAACAGATCACCTTCCAATGGTTCTGAGGCTAATATTTTGGTAGTAGTTACCTCCGCTACGTTTGAATATTTAGATTTTCCTTCGGGCGTAACTGTTCTTAAACGATAGAAATATTTTACGCCATCTTTCAAATTATCGTTTATGAAAGTAACGATGTTCACCGCCGCATCTCCAACTTTCGCAAAGGTTGTTCCATCCGTTGAACGCTCAATTTCAAAGCCTGTTTCGTTGTTGGTGTTGTCTTTCCAAGTAAGAATTGCTTTGTCATAACTATCGGTTTTTGCGATTAATTCCGTAGGAGATTTAATCTCAAAATTGAAGGTTGCATAAATCGGTAAATGGTCGGAAGTGGTTGTGCTATAATTGTTTATGTACAAAAATCCCATCTCAGTTGAAGTAGAATTTACCACATAATTATCAACTAATTCATTGGAAACTATCACGTGGTCAATCACATTATTAAAAGAAAGAAAACTTCTAAAACCGTTATCGCTCAAAGTTTTGGTTACGACCTGATAATTTTTTGTATCATCCACAAACTTTTTATAGGACGATTCTTTGGTTGAAGTAATTTCTGAAACTGTTTCATCTACATCGTCATTATAATCTCCCGCCAAAATGATATTGGCATTTGGAAATTGAACATCCAAAGTATCTTTTAACACTTCCACGTCATATTTTCGTTGAGCATACTGCAATTCTTTGGCAGCCAAAGGAGTGTTTATTCCGCCCGTATTCGCTCTTGCGTGAATGCCAATGATGTGCAAACGTTTTTTCACGCCATCAATATTGGCATCGGCTATGAACAAAAATGGCAAGCGTCCCGAAGCCCAAAAACGGGCTGGATTATTCTCTGGATAATTGGGAAGTGGAGTCGCTTTTGTTAATAAGGGACGAGACGAAACAGAATCAATTACGCCTTTTTTATACATAAAACAAACTCGCTGTGCATCCGCCGCATTACCTCCCGCTGAGATTGCCGTTGTGCAAAAACCCTTGTAATTCGTGTTTCTTGCCACAATTGCAATGAAAACGGGAAGATTCGCAATTTCCTGAAACACATAAACATCTGATTTCAATGAATCCAAAACTTGTTGAAAATTTCGTTGTTGAAGTGCCTCATTCGTTGGACCATTACCAGTGCTACCCAACCAATTTGCGTTCCAAGTAACTAACTTAAAGGATTTATCAAAAGCCAATCCTGTTTGTGGTTTTTTGTAGGGTTCGGTGGTTGGTAAATCATCAATAAACCGTGGTAATAATTGAAAAGTAGTATTAAATAAACCCATAATTCCAGTAGCTGAAACTTTACTTTGTGGCTTTGTTCGACCGACTAAATTGGTGGTATTCACAATCCGTAAATCCAACAAAGGCGTTGGTGTACCTGAGGAAATAGGGTAATTTGAATTTGGAACGAAGATGAATTTCTTATCAGTAAATTCAATATCCTTAATCGTAACTAACTGACTTTCAAAGTCTTTTGCCTGAGAGATGGTGATTACTTTTGGTGTAACGGGCTTATTTGGCACGTTAATTTTCGTAAAATCAACTGAACTTGCCCCCGAACCAATTTGCAATTGAGCATTAAATGCCGACATCAAACCCGATACTTTCACCGAATCACCAATGGCAAC
>JAYUIP010000265.1:0-2815 GCA_043765945.1 Arcicella sp. | reverse complement strand
TAAATATTTGGGATTTATCTTCCGTTTTATCAACTTGTTTTTCAGTATTTTTTGCTAATTGTACAGGGGATTTTTGGGTAGTATCCATCCTAATTCTTCCTTCGCTATCCGTATAAACTCTCACATACTGATGCTGGCGAAATACACCTACACGATTGTCTGCTTGAGTAGATTCAGCAACTGATTTCATAACAATTTGCGTGTCGTTTGCTTTTGTTTCAGCAACCTGTTTTTGAGATTGATTTCTAACTATTTGAGGGCGAGATTCGTAGGAATTAAAGTTGTTATTCTGAGGAGCAACTGAATAGGCTTCTTGAATAGTGGGAGGCGTAACTATCGAAGAATCAAGACGATAGCGACCGTCACCATCTTTAATTACTCTAATATATTTGTGTTGACGAAAACCCATTTTATCACCTTCTGCTTGTTGTTTTCTCAAACTATCAGCAACCACAAATGATTCAGCTACGGGCTTCGGTTGAAGGCTTTTTGCCGTGGGATTATGGGCTAAATAAGTGGTATCTAACACAACTTTTATAACATTCTTTCCCCTGATTGAAACGGCTTCATACTGATTAAAATCACGATTAAACTCCCCTTTTATACCTGCATAAAAACTTGGAATGGTATATTGTGCTTTATCCATTGACAATATTTTCATCTCAATTTCTGCCTCACCAGGTCCCAAAAGTTCTAAATCTTTGGCGGCAGCAAATGACAAATCAAGCATTCGATTATAAGCAAAAGGTCCTCGGTCGTTAATTTTTACAACCGCAATACGATTATTTGTAGTGTTAATGACCTCGACGATGGTGTTGAAAGGAAGGTCACGATGGGCAGCCGTATATTCGGCTCGGTCATATATTTCTCCACTCGAAGTCGAGCGACCATGAAATTTGTCAGCGTAATAAGATGCTCTTCCATAAAATTTTTCCCCAACCTGAGCCTGTAAATCAACAACGACAATGAAAGATAAAGTAAGAAATAATGATAATGGTTTGGCTAATATCATGCAATCAAATGGTTTTAGTGGGCAAGTAATGTACTTAAGTATCCGTAAATATACTTAAAAAAAACTAAATGAGACATAATTGCAGTAGTGAAACTGTTGGACCTTCTTTCTTTAACAATAAAAATTAATATTTTTCTTTGTTAAGTATGCTTAAAAATTTATGTTATACAATCATACTTACAATTTGAATATTCTAAAATAATCTCTTACTTCGTTAAAATATTCAAATCATCAATCACTAAATCCACTAAAATGAAATCCACTGTTATTACCATTAACATAATTTTCTTGATTATTTTAATTCCTTCAATTTTTGGAGCTATGATGTCACCCATGATGTTCGATGCCCCTGGTTCTGAAAAATCCAGAAAAACTTGGACTTTGTTTTGGTGTATGGTTGCCTTGCCAATTTCAATAATCATTACTCAAATAATTTCTTGGATTGCTTACTCTAATCAAAATTATGACTTAGCTTTAAGAATTAATGCGTTGCCTGCTTTTGATATTCTCATAATCATCTTCATGTTCTTTATGATTGACCAATTTACTGATTAATGATTTTACACAAGCGGTATTTCTCTTCACAAAACAATCATTAACTTTGCACTTTATTATAACAAAAACTACATGACAGAGTAGGCAGCAGATAGTTTGCAGTAGGCATTTAGCAAAATAAGAATTTAATTTATTAATAATGAGATAGTTAATAATGAATTCAGCAAACTGCAAACTGGATACTAATCACTAACTACTTTTATGTGGTTGCAACTCAACAAATAATCATGAGAAAAATCTTTTACGCTCTCGTAGCAACAGTATTAGTAAGTTTTGGTGTAAATGCACAAGCCATTAAAACGCCTGCTCCAAGTACAACCCAAACAATCAAGCAAGACTTCGCTTTGTCGTCAATTGAAATCGTTTATTCACGTCCAAACATGAAAGGTCGTTCAGTTTTTGGTGATTTGGCTCCATTAGGAAAGTTGTGGAGAACGGGTGCAAATGCCGCTACCAAAATAACTTTTGGAGAAGATGTGAAAGTAGGAGGGGTGACTGTGAAGGCTGGTTCTTATGCACTTTATACTATTCCAAACAAAGACGAATGGGAAATTATTGTGAACAAAGGAATCAACAACTGGGGAACAGACGGTTACAAATCCGAGGAAGATGTAGCTAAATTTAAAGTAAAGCCAATGACTTTGCCAATGAACATCGAGACATTCACGATGAACGTTGCCAACGTAATGCCTACAAGTGCGGATATTCAAATTATGTGGGAAAAAACAGCCATTTCAATTCCAGTAACGGCTGATATTGACGCAAAAATTTCTAAGTCAATTGATAATGCCATGAACATTGACAACCGTCCATATTTTCAAGCGGCTTCTTATTATTTTGAGTCAGGAAAGGATTTATCGAAGGCACTTTCTTGGGCTGATAAAGCCATTGAAAATAACCCAAAAGCATTCTGGATTATGCACTTAAAAGCAAAAATTCAAGCAAAATTGGGTGATAAAGTTGCAGCAACTGCCACGGCAATGAAATCAATTGATTCAGCAAAAGAAGCTAAAAACGATGATTATGTAGCTTTGAATGAGAAATTGATTGCTTCTTTGAAGTAGTAATTAGTTACTGGTTATTAGTTATTGGCTTACGAGTTTGCAAAGATTTCGATTCACCATTAACTAATAACGAGTAACTAATCACTTATTTGCTTTTTTCAAAAATTACCCTCAATTTTGCACTACAAAAAAACAAACGCTCTCGTAAAATATCAAAAGTCATGAAGTTAAGACAAGTTTTCTG
>JAYUIP010000264.1:0-2815 GCA_043765945.1 Arcicella sp. | reverse complement strand
AATACTGAGCGTATCTTGGTTACTGACATTGAGGTATGAATCACCTAAATAAGTATCTTCAAAATATAGCTTCATTGTACCCGCCATGAGGTCATACTGTTCCCAGTCCACGATTTTAGCGGTCAGAAAGGCATCTTTATCGAATTTTGGAGCAACGTAATATTCATAAGTCGCTGGAATTTCGAGGGCTTTTAATTCTACTTGAAAATTGTTAGAACCTGTTTTTATCGTGTAGGGTTGCGGAAGGTCAAAGGACTTTGCGGTTTGTTGGTAATTGGTTTGGAGAGTTCCGTAGCCTAACGTAACAACCTCATTAAGTGAGTTAGCATCCATAGATTGTCCCCCATTATTTTCAGAACTCATAATGCCCATAGCCTTTGGTTGCATTCGTTGTTGAATCGCAATCTGTTCTTTCAAATACCAAGTATTCAAAACAGGAGCAACGCCTTGCTTCTGAGGTTCACCCGTTGAGAGCGACAATTTTACATCCTTCCAGTCTTCGCCAGAATGTTGATTGATGTTTGCTTTGAAAGTCAGATTGAGGGGTTTTGAGATGTCTTTTACTCGTAAATCATACGAAGGAGTCCAATTAGTATTTGCCACAAAATAACTCATGGTAAAATTGACATTGGTAGGATTATTCGACAAAACTGTTACCACAACAACCGAAGTTTCTTCCCCACGATTACCCGTAATTTGCGTAATTTGATTTGTAATTTTCAAGGCTTCAATTTCAGCTTTCTTGATAATTTTATCTATTTCTAATTGTTTAGCCAATACTTCCGTCATTCTAAGTCGCTGAAAATCAACCGATTCTTTCAAATCCATTGCTTTCAAACCCGTATTTTGTCCCACGATTAATTGGTTTTTAATCAGCATTTCTTCTTCCCGTTTATAAACCGTCAAAAGGCTTTTGTCCAAGGCAATTTTATCTTGGATGGTCTCCCGCTGATTTTCCAATTTCGTAATTTCAGTAATGGAAGGTTTTGCTCCTAAAAAATCTTTCTCATGCGTAACTGACTGAATAGCGACGTCTCCCTCAGATTTTACTTGTATGGAATTTACGTCCAAATAAGGCGTAATACGATTGAATCTAATTTCAGTTTTACCCGAAGCAACCGCAATTTTAGCCATTCTCACGATTTGAGCCCCCGACAGAAAAACCGTAACTTTTTCTATTTTAGAGTCCGCCAATTGTTCTTTGACGGTTTGCCCGAATGCGAGATTAGTGATTAGGCAAAGGAGAAGCCCCCTAAGAATTATACGCTTGATTTTCATGATTGTTGTTTTGATAATTGATGATAACGACACTTTACTCATAGATGCACAAAGAACATAGATTCCATAAAATATTCGATAAATTTTTCTGATTTATCTCATAATGACGTTTTAAAGTGTCAAAATTTGTAATTTTGAATTTGTCGAATAATACCGTTTTAAAGTACCGAGATTCGTAAAGTTGAATTTGTAGAATCTAATTTATGAAATACATTTTATCCTATCATCTAATGAATAAAAATCTACTTTTTAAAATAGCATTTATCTTTATTTCATTATTAATACTTTTTTTAGGTTTATATTTTTTGATAAAAAATCAGGTAGCAGGTCTTTTTTAGGGTCATACTTTACTTTTTTATTGGGTTATAATCTTAGGAAATTCTATATCGCACGATTTGAAGAAGATATTTTCACGCAATATTTATACTTGTTTTTAATTATTCCAATAGTAATTTTTGCTTTTGTTGTGAATAATAATAACAAAGTTAAGAAGAAAGAAATGACAGTTAGAGAGAAATTTTTTTTCAAAAATAAGATAAATGCTATGCTTGATTCTTGCAATTATTATGAAGCTAAACTTTACGAAAATACCTTACTTTTTAAGGTTAAGGAAGACAATAGCGAATATTTGGCTTCGGATAGTATCAAGACTTATTCAAAATTTGAATCGTTAAACTATAATCCTAAGTATGATTATTTAGTAAAATCGTTTATAAAATGCCCAAGAGATAGTTGTCAATTGGTTTATATTTTCGATAATCAAGGAACCATAAGTGTAATTCTTAAATTGAAAAGTGCAGATAATACTAAGTTGGATAGTTTAAAGTTTTATTTAGAAAAACTTGATAAAGATTAAGTCTTTTCACAATTAAATGCGATATTTTAGAAGAGTAAATGATGTAAATTTGTAAATTCAAAGGCTTAATAACGAATTTAATTAGAAAATGAAATGGGAAAGCAAAAAGAAATAGTCTATGACTCACCTGCGGATTGGTTGAAAAACAATCGAAAATCATTAGGAGCTTTTGCAGGTGAATGGATTGCTTTCACGAATTCAGGGGTAATAGTTCATAATGAAAGTGGGCGTATCGTTGCTCAGGAAGCACGAAAAACGAATTTAGATTATGTATTAAAGTATGTACATCCGCTTGAAGTATCATTACCTTTTCAGATTAGAATTTAAAAATATACGTATGAAACTAATTCAAATGCTACTATCATTTGAGTTAAGATAAGCCTATTTTTTTTAGGCAACCGAAATAATTGATAACTGAAATATGGCAGAAGAAGAAAAAAAATCATTGAATTTCCTTGAACAAATCGTAGAAGAAGATTTAGCAACGGGTAAAAATGGCGGACGAATTTTAACTCGTTTCCCACCCGAACCAAACGGCTATTTACACATTGGACACGCCAAATCTATCTGTTTAAACTTTGGATTAGCCGCTAAATATGGCGGCCAAACTAACCTTCGTTTTGATGATACCAATCCCGAAAAAGAAGAAACTGAATACGTAGATTCCATAAAAGCAGACGT
>JAYUIP010000263.1:0-2822 GCA_043765945.1 Arcicella sp. | reverse complement strand
CTCCGTGAAGAAAATACTGCCTTAGCTTCTCAAAATCAAAACCTATCTTCAGAGAACACAGATTTGAAAGGTCAAACACAAGGATTATCAAAGAGTGTGGAGGAGGCTAAAGCCCAAAATGAGGAAGTTTCAGCAAAAAATAAAGTCTTAGCTGAGAAAGTAACCAAAGCCGCTGCCCTTCGTGCCGAATATGTGAAAGTTATTGGGATTAATGAAAGAGGTAAGGAATCGGAAGAAAAACGTTATCGGGCAAGAAAACTGGCAAAAATCAAGGTAGTTTTTCAATTAGCCAAAAATGATTTAACTGAGCAAGAACGCAAAACAGTTTTCATCAGAGTGCTTGGTCCAGACGGTTCAACGATTTTTGATTCCGCCACAGGTTCTGGAAATTTTACCTATAATGGTCAAGAATTAGCCTACACAACTCGTGGAGAAGTAAATTATGATAATGAAAATCTGTACGTTGAAATGGTTTATAATCGTGGAGGAACAGAATATCGTGAAGGAGCTTACAAAGTTGAACTATACGCTGAGGGGTTTAAGATTGGTGAAGGTGGATTTGAGGTGAAATAGATTTTTCAAGTTTATATGGATAACAAGTTAATATTATCAGTAATTCGATATGTACAAAAAATGAGTTTGATTTAATAATCAAGCTCATTTTTTTGTTTGAATTAATCTCTATTACAGTTTTACTTCATCTTCATTATATCAAATTCATAGACATATTAACTAATATTTAAAATTAAAAAGATAAAATAACCAATTTTATTGAATTTAATGGTAAAAGTGAAATTAATTAGTCTCCTATTTTCAATATCAAAGATAAAGGTATTAATTTTGTACTATTCTAAGAAAACGATTGGAGTTAAAAGTTCAAAAACTAATAAAAAATGTCAACTCAAACACAACAGTACGTTCCGTACAAAGTTAAAGACATCGCTCTTGCCGAGTGGGGTCGCAAAGAAATTCGTTTAGCAGAAGCTGAAATGCCAGGTTTGATGGCTCTTCGTGCTGAATTCGGTGAGGCTCAACCTTTGAAAGGTGCAAGAATTGCAGGATGTCTTCACATGACAATTCAAACTGCTGTTTTGATTGAAACATTAACTGCTTTGGGTGCTGAGGTAACTTGGTCTTCATGTAATATCTTCTCTACGCAGGATCACGCTGCTGCTGCAATCGCTGCATCTGGTGTTGCTGTTTACGCTTGGAAAGGCATGAACGAAGAGGAATTCAACTGGTGTATTGAGCAAACATTGTTTTTTGGAGAAGGACATCAGCAATTGAACATGATTCTTGATGATGGTGGTGATTTGACAAATATGGTTTTTGACGAATATCCAGAATTAATCGCTGGAATTAAAGGACTTTCAGAAGAGACTACAACGGGTGTTCACCGTTTGTATGAGCGTTTGAAAAACGGAACTTTATACCTTCCTGCTATCAACGTGAACGACTCTGTAACGAAGTCTAAATTTGATAATAAATACGGTTGTAAAGAATCATTGGTTGATTCAATTCGTCGTGCTACTGATATTATGTTAGCTGGTAAAGTTGCCGTTGTGGCAGGTTATGGTGACGTAGGAAAAGGTTCGGCTGAATCATTAAAAGGTGCAGGTTGTAGAGTTTTAATAACTGAAATTGACCCAATTTGTGCATTACAAGCGGCAATGGACGGTTTTGAGGTTGTTACGATGGATCAAGCCGCTTTGCGTGCAAACATCTTTGTAACAGCAACTGGAAACTTAAAAATCATTCGTGAGCGTCATTTCAGAGCAATGAAAGACAAAGCAATCGTTTGTAATATTGGTCACTTCGATAACGAAATTGATATGGCTTGGTTGAACGGAACTTATGGTTCAACAAAAGAGCAAATAAAACCACAAGTTGATTTGTATAACATTGAAGGAAAAGACATTGTAGTATTGGCAGAAGGTCGTTTAGTAAATTTAGGTTGTGCCATGGGACACCCATCTTTTGTGATGTCAGCTTCATTCACAAACCAAACATTGGCTCAATTGGAATTGTGGTGCAACACAGATCAATACGAAAAGAAATTATACATCTTACCAAAGCATTTGGATGAGAAAGTAGCAAGATTACATTTAGGTCACATCGGCGTTACGTTGGAGACTTTGGAAAACGATCAAGCGGATTATATTGGCGTGAAGGTTGAAGGACCATTTAAGTCAGATTTGTATCGTTATTAGGATTTAGTTGATTTTGGTTTTAAAAACTCTTCGTCAGGCTTTCTGGCGAAGAGTTTTTTTTTGTGTTTATAGGTGAGATAGAATTTTAAAACGCTATTATTATTTATTTAATTATTATATTTACGATTAATTCACAAATATTAATTTTAAATTCTATGTTAGTAGAATTTAGTGTTGGTAATTTTCGCTCATTTAAAGACATACAAACGTTAAGTATGGTCGCTGCCCCAATCAGTTCTAAAAATAAAGAACTTGATGAGCAAAATACTTTTCAAGCAACTCCTAAATTGAGATTGTTGAAGACGAAGGCTATTTATGGAGCTAACGGTAGTGGGAAGAGTAATTTGGTGAGAGCTATGAGTTCATTTAATGATTTTGTTATAATGTCTTTACGTCCTGACGCTGATTTACATCTTTTTTTCCAACCTTTTGTCTTTTCTTCTGAAACCGAAAACAAGCCTTCATTTTTTCAAATAATTTTTATTATAAATGGAATACAATTCAGATATGGATTTGAAGCAAATTCTGAGCAAATAAATTCAGAGTGGTTGTTTGGCACTCCAAATCAAAGAGAGGTATATTATTTTAGAAGAGATGGACAAGAATTGGATA
>JAYUIP010000262.1:0-2823 GCA_043765945.1 Arcicella sp. | reverse complement strand
TGGGCAAAGGAGATAAAACCGTTATGGACCGACCTCCACGAGGATTTGATGAAGATATTGTGGTAAATAAAGATTGGGTTTCCATTGGAATATACGCTTTTCTAATCACTTTATCAGTGATTTTGGCGGTGCTATATTGCAAAGAATTCATTACGCCCGATGATGCCATTGCTAATAATGTGGCATTTACAACCTTAGCATTTGCTCAATTATTTCACGTTTTCAATATGTCATCGCCTCATTCCAAACTGTTTGTCAATGAGATTACAAGAAATAGATTTGTGTGGTATGCTATTATTATATGTTCTGGCTTGATGGCTTTCGTATATTTTATTCCACAAATGCGATTGGTTTTGGGATTAAAAGTCCTTTCAGTTGATGTATGGACTGTATCAATCGTTGTCAGTTTAATTCCTTTAATTTTGGTTCAGATTTATAAAGCTATTTGGCAAGGACCAGTCAAAGGAAAGAAGAAGAAAATCAATTAATTAACCTTAAAATAAAAACCCAATGAAAACGATTCTTTTTCCAACCGATTTTAGTGACAACGCTGTTCATGCTTCTCGTTATGCGGGTATGATAGCAAAATTAATTAATGCCAACGTAATTTTACTCCACGTTTTTCACATTCCGATGGTGCCTGCCTACAACACTTCTTTTGAAGTAAAAGATGCTGTTTCACAAAATGAAAATGAGATAAAACGACAGTTGCAGACTTTTGCCACCGAGTTTAGAAGAGATGCCAATTTACCCGCTGAAAGGGTCATTCAAAAAGTAGAATATGGATTTGTCGATGAAAAGACGATTGAAATTGCCAATTTAATGGCGGTTGATTTGATTGTAATGGGGACAAAAGGAGCTTCAAATATGTTGGATAAATGGCTCGGAACGCACGCCCAAGAAGTGATGAAAAACGCCAATTGTCCTGTTTTTACCGTTCCAAATGACGTTCCAATTGATTTCCCTCAAAGAATTTTGTATGCCGCTGATTTTAAGGATGATGAAATTCATGCAGTTCAGAAAGTTCTGGATATTGCCAAGCCTTTGGGGGCAACGTGCAAGGTTGTTCATATTCACGAAGAATTTGAACCAAATATTGGGCATATCGTGGAAGAAACGATTAAGGAATTGGAAAACAAATACAAAAATGAAGATGTAACTGTTCAACAATTTCATCGAGACGACACCATCGAAGGATTGGAAACTTACATGAAAACGTACGAACCCGATGTGTTGGCAATGGCAATCCACGAAAAATCATTTTTGGATAATATTTTTAGTTCAAGTATCAGTCAGCATTTTATTCAGGCAGCAAAAATACCGATGCTTACGTTTAAGAAGTAAGTATTTTCAAATAATAAACGCTCTTTACGCCTTTGTTAGTGTTTTCACCATAGCCGTCAGGTTAAGAGATTGCTTTGGAGAAGCATAACCTTTGTAGTAACTGATTATCAGCGAGTTATAAGGCTTCGGACTATGCGTCTCGGAGAAGCCTAACATTAATTTTAAGGTTGGGCTTCTCTGAGACGCATAGTCCGAAGCCTAAATATCTAATAATCAATATTTTATACATGGGAATCTAATTATCCATTAACAGGTGCCGCAGATCACGGTGTTTCGGAAGCCATTTATTTAAACGACCCTGATAATAATGGCGTGGAATTATACTGGGACAGACCCAAAGAATTATGGACGTATCAACCCGACGGTTCAATTGAGATGTTTACAAAAACATTAGATTTGAATGAATTGTTACGTGAATTGTTATGGAAACTCTCACCCAACATATCGTAAAATCACTCATAAAATCTCGTGAGGAATCCTCACACAAAGGCACTTATGGTCATGCTCTTTTAGTGGCAGGAAATCTTGGGCGAATGGGTGCAGCCGTGATTGCTTCACGGGCGTGCTTGCGTGCTGGAACGGGTTTGCTTACAGTTCATGTGCCTGAAGCAGAGAGAGTAATTTTACAAACTGCAATTCCAGAAGCCATGTTAATTTTTAGGAGTAAATCAGATTATGATTTGTCCATTTTTTCTTCCATTGGCATTGGTTGCGGTCTTGGCACAGAGCAAGAATCCGTTGATTTGTTAACGAATTTTATTACCCATTGCAAAAAACCAATATTGCTTGATGCCGATGCTTTAAACATCATTTCTGAAAATAATTTACTCCTCCGCAAAATCCCCCATCAGTCCATCATTACGCCCCATCCCAAAGAATTTGATAGACTTTTTGGCGTTCATCATGCCATTGAAAAGCGAATTGATACTGCCATAAAAAAAGCCAAAGAACTCAACATTACAATTATCTTGAAAGGACATAAAACCCTTATTACAAACAATGGAGAGGCTTTTTTAAACTCGACGGGCAATGCAGGTTTGGCAAAAAGTGGTTCGGGCGATGCACTGACTGGAATCATAACTGCTTTTTTGGCACAGGGTTACACGCCTTTTATTGCCGCAAAAATAGGCGTGTTCATTCATGGATTAGCCGCTGATATAACGCTGAAAACTCAAAGTATGGAGAGTATGTTGATTACGGATGTGATTGAAAATTTAGGATTAGCTTTTAAGGAAATTAGTAGTTGAACCTGTTTAAACTTATACCGAAAGGAATAAGTTTAAACAGGCTCGTTTGCAGTAAGCAGTAGATAGCGAAAATTTGAGATTCTCTACTGCCGTCTGCCAACTGAAAACTACCTGCCTAAATATGTGAATAATATAATATATTCTTAAAGTAGTGTAACATATTTCGTAATAAAATTAATAAACTTTGTGACTTAAATTTTAATCTAAATTTAGTGATATTATGAAATTCATT
>JAYUIP010000261.1:0-7940 GCA_043765945.1 Arcicella sp. | reverse complement strand
CTGCGGTACAAAATAATGTTCGTGATTTTATTCTGGATGTGGCAACTGCCAAAGAAATTGCTATCCAACGCCAAGCGGTTTCTCGGTCAACGGGAACGGATACCGATGCTTTTGCATACGCAACCGAAGGTGTGGCATCGGCATTGATTTCGTTACCGCTGAAATATATGCACACAACCGTTGAAACTGTCCATAAAGATGATGTTCAGAAAGTTATTGACTTGATTTACCATACGTTACTAACTTTGAAAGGTAATGAAGATTGGCGATATATTAAGTAGATTTTCTTTTAAAAATATTAAACTCTGTCATTGCGAATGTAGTGAATCGGAGTTTCGTTAAACCAATCTTTTGGCGAACAAGGACAAACTTTAAACTCTCTTTTGTTGAGTGCAAAGTCAATTTCATCATTCAGTAAGATTGCTTCGTTGCACTCGCAATGACAAACTCATAAATTCTTTCATCATTTTGAAAGATTGGTTTAACGAAACTCTAATTCACTTTGTTCACAGTGACAGAACTCTGAACTTTTTTCCAAATACATAAACGCTCTCCGTTTTCTCTTTCAATCTCATATCTGGTTACAATTAGAAACACAAAAGCATCGAAAACCTATTTTCGATGCTTTTGTGTTTCTAATTTCTATTGGAGCTATTTCTGTGCCTCGGAATGTAATAACTCCAAACCCGTTGATGAACGATTTTTGAAGCCCGACCACGTTTTTTCGTTTGAATTTTCTTTCAAATCCAAGAATTTATTATAATCCTTTTTCTTTAAGTGAATCCCAAGAAAAGCCGTTACAAAATGTTGATTGATGTTATTTATTCTTCGTTCATTCCATGACGGTTCGGCGTAACGATAATATTCATCGAAAGGCAATCCTAATTTCAAAGATTCGGCTGGTGGAGGATTTGGGGCTATATTATGTCGTGCATTCATGTAGGTAAGCATATAACGATTGGCATTAATTGTTCCATTATAAATGGCTTTTATTCCCTTTTCATATCCCGAAATATCATCCTGACTTCCTGCCACAAAAAAGGTTGGCGTTTTCAGTCCTTTTAATCCCTCAGCATCCCAAACGCCTCTTTCCATGCCCCAAGGAGCAAATGCCACAACCGCTTTTATTCTTGAATCTATTGAAGATTTATAGGCTTCATTATTGGCAGTTCTGACTTCAATTGCCTTACTCCCACCCGATATTGAGCCAAATAATTTCACAGCTCCTTCGCTATAACCTGCACCAGCAACGTTTAAAACGCCATAGCCACCCATTGAATAACCGATTAAAGCGATATTATCGGCATCAACTAAACCTGATAAAAAGTTTTTGGAATTGGTTTTCCCTAATTCAGCCATTTGATTTAGCACGAAAAGAACATCTTTTGAACGATTCAATAAAGTGCTTTGAAAACCAGCAGCATCTCTGAAAGTTGATTCTGTGTGGTCAATGGCAACGACGATATAACCTTTTGAGGCTAAATTTTCAGTTAAATAAGTCATCAAAACTCTTGAACCAACATAACCGTGCGAAACGATTATTAAAGGAAAAGTGCCATTTGAAGACACTGGAACTGCATCTCGTGAGGCACGTCCCGCAAAAGTGAAGGGAATTAAAGGACGTTTTGGGTCGTTGGAAATTCCCATTACTTCATCATAAACAACGGATTCTTTCGTTCCTTCGGATAAATTAGCTGGATACCAAACTTCAACTTTGACAGGTCGGTCATAAGTTGGGTCAATTCCTCCTTTTGATTTCAATACATCTATTTGACTTTTATTTATAAAATCTAAGGTACGAACGCCCACTTTAAATTCGCCTCTCGGGGCTAATTCTGGGGCATCGGGCAAGGCATCACCATAGACAAATATATCTTGCGAGAATGTTTTTTCATAGACAAATATATCTTGCGAGAATGTTTTTTCAATGAGTAATAAAGAAGAAATAATTAGGCTGAAAGTAAAGATAAGCCGTTTTGAGAAGATTGATTTCATATTTTTTGTTTTTAAATTTGTGTAGAAAGATATTCAAAATTTCGATAAAAAACTATACTTGTTTTGTAATCTATCCCAACAACCCCTCACTTTCCTTCTTATTCAAAGTCATTAGAAAGGCAGGTAACAATACCAAATTACAAATCATCGCCATCAATAAGGTTATTGAAACCAAGATTCCCAAGGATTGTGTACCCCTGAAAGATGATGCTGTGAAGATGAAAAAACCCGTAAATAAGATAATAGCGGTATAAAACATGGAAACGCCCGTGTTTAAAATCGTTTCGGAAATGGCTTCTTTTACGGTTCTTTTCTTGTTCAATAACTCATCTTTATACCTTGTTAAAAAGTAAATTGTCCCGTCAGATGAGATACCGAAGGCAATCGAGAATATCAAAATAGTAGAATATTTAAGATGAATATTAAAAAAACCCATCAATCCAGCCGTGATTAAGAGTGGTATTAAACTGGGTAAAGTCGAGATAATTACCATCTTCCACGAACGGAAAAGTAAAGCCATTATTAAACAAATCAGAACGATGGCTTGCAGTGTGCTTTCGATTAAATTGCTTTGCAGATAGTCGTTTTGCCATGCGTAAATGACGCTATTACCCGTTATTTCTGCATCATAACCTCGCTTGTCTCCTTTCTTATAAAACTCATTATCTTCAGAGTTATAATTGAAAATGGAATCTACTTTTGGTTGTAACTCTTTGATAATCTGATTAGTACGTACCGTTCCACAATCAGAAACCTGGAAACTTACACGAGTATGTCTTTTCGTTGAATCAACGAATCCACTGGTAAAGTTCTCTTTTCCTTTGGCACTCGAATTGAATTCTCTGAGTTTTGAAAGCTCATCAATGCCTGGCAAAACAAAATATTTTGGGTCGCCTCCACGGTAGGATTGGTATAGAAATTTTGCTGCCGTTACGATGGAAATTGGCTTGGTAAATTCTGGATATTTGGAAAATTCCCTTTCCATGCGTTTAATTTTCGTGAGGAGTTCGGGAGAATTTGTAACACGCCCTGCTTCATACGTATCTATCGCCACTTCAAAAGGCATAATTCCCTTAAAATTTTTCTCCACAAACTTTAAATCTGTCAAAATTGGATTGTCTTCCGCCAAATCATCCACGATATAACCCACTGATTCAATCCGTGTCATTCCCCAAATGGATAACAGAATTATGACGGTAATTACTAAATAAATCACCGACCGTTTTGTGTTAACTAATTGCTCAATTTTTACTAATATTTTTGCAATTTTACCTGATTCTAAACGTGAAGTTTCTTTGATAGAAGGAGCATCTAAATAACTAAAAACCAGAGGGATAAATATCAACGAAACCGCATAAGTAAGCATCACATTAATAGCCGCAACAACACCAAATTCAGCCAAAAATGCACTCCCCGTAAAAGCAAAAACCCCGAATCCAATGGATGTGGTTAGGTTTGCCAAGAAAAGTGTTTGACCGATTTTTTCAATGGTAATCTGCAAAGCCAACATTTTGTCCCTCTGCAGAGCGTATTCTTCATGATATTTATTCAGAATAAAAATCGTATTTGGAACACCAATTACCACAATCAAGGAAGGAATCATACCCGAAATGATGGTAATTTTATATCCAAATAAAACAATGATACCGAGAGATGAAACTATACCGATTAGCACCACAATTAAAGCAAAAAACATAATTTTGAAACTTCGGAAGAAAGCAAATAAAATCAACATCGTAACTATTAACGCCAACGTAACAAAAATGCCTAATTCATTGGTAATTTGAGCAGTCATTTCAGTACGAATAAATGGCATTCCCGACAAATGAACATTAATATTTTGCTCATTCTCAAACTTGTAAGCAATTTCTTTTATTTGTTGAACTGCCAAAACTCTTGACTTATCATTAATTGATTTTTGGTCGAAAGTTATAAGCATCAAATGGGCTTTTTCAGCTTCATCAATGACCAAACCTTTGTAAACCGGTAATTTATTTAATCCACTTTTTACAGAATCAACTTCTATTTGAGATATGGCTCTATGGTTAATAAGTGGCTCAGTATCAAAGCGTTTAAGTGAATCATACTTTATTATTCTAAACACATTTCCTGCATAAACGACCTTTTCAATACCCTTAACAGCGGCAACTTCTTTCGATAAATCTTGCCATTTTTGAAAGAAATTTAACTGGAACATTTTGTTCGTTTCAACACCTAAAACCATCACAGAACCATCTTCTCCAAAACGTTTTTTGAAGGATTCGTATAATTGAAAACGAGAATCGGTTTTTGGAAGAATTTTGGGTAATTCACTTGCTACTTGAAATTTTGTGGCTAAAAATCCCATAGTTAGTGCTAAAACTATTACACCTGCCAAAAATAATTGGCGATATTTGAGGATAAAAACGGATAGGCTACGCCAAATATTATTCATTATTTTTTATTATAAAATACCTCCAAAAGTTCTAATCCTGCATGAATAGGTAGTTTTTTACCTTCACTAACGACTTTTTGAATGTCTTTAATTTTAGTGGAAACGTTTTGATTTGTATAAAAATTTTGTTCCAAAGACTGTTTAATAAAATCGTGCATCCAAGCTAAATTTTGATTTTGCCGATTTTCTACAAATTTACCATTCTTACTTAACATTTCCCGATGCTTTTGGACTAATTCCCATATTTCTGCGATACCTTTTTTCTCAATTGCTGAACAAATAACGACTTCTGGAAACCATCCCGAGCCATCGGGCGGGAAAGTATGTAAAGCACTTTCATACTCATTTTTTGCTACATTTGCTTGTAACTCATTGCCCGAATCGGCTTTGGTTATGGCAATCAAATCTGCCATTTCCATGATGCCTTTTTTGATACCTTGCAATTCATCACCCGCCCCTGCCAACATCAATAAAAGGAAGAAATCAACCATGCCATGCACGTAGGTTTCTGACTGCCCTACTCCCACTGTTTCCACGATAACTACCTCAAAACCAGTGGCTTCACACAACAGCATGGTCTCACGGGTTTTGTGCGTAACCCCTCCCAATGATGCACCCGTGGGTGAAGGACGAATGTATGCCAAAGGTTCATGGGCGAGTTCTTCCATGCGAGTTTTATCCCCCAAAATACTGCCCTTAGTCAGTTGAGAACTTGGGTCGATTGCCAAGACCGCAATATTCTTGTTCAATGACGTTAAATATTTACCAAAAGTTTCAATAAAAGTGCTTTTGCCAACCCCAGGAACGCCCGTAATCCCGATACGAATTGCTTTGCCAGTATTGGGCAAAATGGATTCTAAAACATCTTGGGCAAGTTGTTTATCTTCTGGCAAGTTACTTTCTATCAAGGTTATAGCACGACTAAGAATCATTCTATTGCCAGAGGTGATTCCGTCGGTATATTCTTGTATGGAGAGACGTTTTTTCATAGATTAACTAACGCTGGCAGGGTTTTGAACCCTACCAGCGTTGATTATCACCTCCGCCCAAAGCAAATCCTCGGGCGTAGTTATTTTTATATTTTCGTAATTTCCTTCAATTAAATTAATCTCAAATCCTGCGTGTTCTGCGACACTTGCATCGTCTGTAAATGTGCTTAATTCCTCTGTTTCAAAGGCTTTTTTGATTAAGATAATCTGAAAGGTTTGGGGCGTTTGGATTAATCTAACCGTAGAGCGGTCAATTGCTTGTCCATTTACTCGAACTGAATCTTTGGAAGGTACACTAACCACAGCCGTACCTTTTTTTGCCGCAATCCTAAAACTTTCATTAATTATTTCAACCGAAACAAAAGGACGAACGCCATCGTGAATTGCCACAAGTCCTTCATTATCAATTACTTGCAAACCATTTAACCCAGATTGAAATCTTGTTTTACCCCCTTTCACTAATTGATGCGGAACGGTGGGATATTTTGAGCAGAGTTCTTTCCAATAGTCAAATTGCGATTCTGGTAACACTAAAATCAACTCAATTTCCGAATCCGCTTCCTTAAAACGTTTTAAAGTGTGCATTAAAATGGGTAATCCTCCCACTTCAATAAATTGCTTGGGAATATCACTTTTCATGCGACTTCCAGAGCCGCCTGCAACGATTATTGCGTATTTTTTTATCATTAAATTTGTAATTAGGACAGCCTTGTCCGAAGCTAAAAAGTCACTACTGACAAGGTTATCTGTACTACATATTAATTCCCAACCAAAGCCTCCCACAGAATCTCTACGGGGTGTTTCGCTTTTCTGCCCGTTCCATCCATAATTTGATGTCGACAACTTGTGCCAGGGGCAGCAATAATTACGTCCTCCGCTTGCTTTCTAATGGTTGGGAAAAGAACCAACTCACCAATTTGCATTGATACCTCATAATGTTCTTTTTCATACCCAAAAGACCCTGCCATGCCACAACAACCCGAAGGAATTAGTTGTACTTCATAATTCTCTGGTAACGACAGAATCTTTTTAGTCGGAACCATCGAAGACAAGGCTTTTTGATGGCAGTGACCATGCAATTTTATCAGTTTTTTCTCCTTCGTAAAAAGGTCTTTCGTTATCTTTTTCTTATCAACTTCTTGAGCCAAAAACTCATCAATCAGATAACAATTCTCTGCCACTCTTTCGGCATCGGCTTTCAAGTAAAAAGGCACTAATTCGAGGTATTCATCCCGTAAAGTAAGAATAGCTGACGGCTCAATTCCAAGGATTGGCGAATTATCTTTTATTGCTTCAATCAGCAACCTAACGTTCTGAATAGCAATACGTTGTGCATCTTTAACTAAGCCTTTCGAAAGATAAGTTCGACCGCTTTCGATGTGATTAGGTATGTGAACTTCATAACCCAAAGCCGTTAATAATTGAATGGCTTTCTGTCCGATTTCAACATCATTATAATTGGTAAATTCATCGCAAAACAAATAAACTTTCCCTTGCGGACGACGTTTTCCAATGGTTACTGGTGCAAAATGAATACTATTTTTTTCTCGCTTTTTTTGTATGTTTATTCTGTCCTGATGCCACTTTCTCAACGTCACTTTCCCAAGCATTGGAATTGTTCTTTCTTGGGCAAAACCTAAGATTGATTTAGTAATTTTTGAGGTAAAACTATTGGTTGCAAAGAAGTTATAAAGTCTTGGAAAATAAGATGCTAACTCTTGTGATTTCGTGAAATTACCAATCATTTTTGTTCTAAAAGGCACACCGTGTTCATCATAATAATGTTGCAAAAATTCCGCTTTCATTTTACCAACATCAACCTTTGAAGGACATTCAGATTTGCAGCCTTTGCAGGATAAACACAAATCCATGACTTCTTTAACGGAAGCCCCAGAAGCCCCCCCCGTCGAAGCGTCGAACCGCCCCGAGGGGGGAGCTTTCGAGTCCATTTTCCAATCGAATATTCCGTCCGTAGCTCCCCTCTCGGGGCGGTTCGACGCTTCGACGGGGGGGGCTTCGGCTGTTAGGTAACTCCTTAAAATATTAGCTCTCGCCCGTGTCGTATCTTTTTCCAAACGAGTTGCCATGTAACTTGGACACATCGTTCCACCAGTGATTTCCGTTTTGCGACAATCGCCCGAACCTGAACATTTTTCCGCTAATCTTAAAATTCCTTCTTGATTATCAAAATCAAAATAAGTCTCAATTTCTGGATTCTTTTTGCCCGCCTCATACCGCAAAAACTCGTTCATCGGTGGCGTATTAACTATTTTATTGGCATTAAAAATATTTTTAGGGTCGAAGATACTTTTAACTTCTTTTAATAAATCATAGACTTCTGTGCCTAAAACACTCTCAATAAATTCCCCTCTCAGTCGTCCATCGCCGTGTTCTCCGCTTAATGAACCGTTGTATTTTTTAACTAATTCAATAGTCTCTTTCAATATCGTTCTGAATAATTCTTTGCCTTCGACGATCTTCAAATTAATCATTGGCTCAACGTGCAATTCACCTGCCCCAGC
>JAYUIP010000260.1:0-2829 GCA_043765945.1 Arcicella sp. | reverse complement strand
TAAAAAGTCGAGTTTCATCAAATTATTCCTTCTCAAAAGGTACTTCAACCCAAGATTACCCAAATTCTCTAATGGGTTCGGTGGCATTGTTGCGTCAGACTTTTTATGATGCCGATTGGTATAAAAAAGCAAAAGGAAAAACGGAATTCAATATTTCTTTGGATGCTTTTAATAATAATCAAGGAATGCCGCAAGTCTTTGAAGTTTCGGATAAATTGGGCGTTTTAAGAGCTTATAAGTTAGGCAAAGAGTTTAATACTCAGTACGTTATCAAAGGAATGGGTGATGAATATCAACGTTTGGACGAAGTGAAAGCCTCGGGCGTTAGTTTGATTTTACCAATTAATTATCCAATTACACCCGACGTTGAAGACCCATTCGATGAGAAAATTGTATCATTATCAGAAATGAAACATTGGGAAATGGCTCCTTCAAATGCTGGGATTTTAGCAAAAGCGGGAATTAATTTTGCCTTGACGACTTCTAATTTAAAGTCAAAATCAGATTTCATGGCTAACCTTAGAAAAGCCATTGAAAACGGTTTGGATGAGAAAACGGCATTGGCAGCTTTGACTTCAACGCCCGCTTCGATTATGAAAGTTGACAATTTGGTGGGTTCGTTGAAAGCTGGAATGTTAGCAAATTTCTTAATTACTTCGGATAATATTTTTAAAGATGGTAACATCATTTACGAAAACTGGATTAAAGGTAAGCGTTATGTTTTGTCGGATATGAACGTGAAAGATGTTCGTGGTAATTACGATTTGACGATTAATGATAATGCAAAATTGAAATTAAACGTAACTGGAAAAGCCGATAAGCCTGAATATCAAATTGTTGTAACTGATTCTATAAAAGTTACGCCAAAGGTTACTCGCACGGGAGATATGCTCACGATTTTGTATAAATTGGATGCCAAAAAAGACAAAGGTGATTCGAGAGTTGCGGCTTATTATGATGGTAAGAATATCATCGGGCAAGGAGTTGCGGTGGATGGAAAACCAATTTCATTCGTAGCAACTTTTAAGGAAGCGATGAAAGAAACGCCAGCTAAGCCTGATACTGCCAAAAAAGACAAAATTGTAATGGGTAAAATTGTCTATCCTTTCAATGGTTATGGTAGCGAAACGAAGCCACAAACTGAAACCATTTTAGTGAAAAATGCAACGGTCTGGACGAATGAGGCAACGGGCGTAGTCCAAAATTCGGACGTATTAATTCAAAACGGAAAGATTGCACAATTTGGTAAAAACTTATCGTCAGTTGGAGCAAAGGTAATTGATGGAACGGATAAGCATTTAACCAATGGAATTTTTGATGAACACTCGCATATTGCTCTGCTTGCCGTGAATGAAGGTTCACAATCGGTGACTGCGGAGGTGAGAATGGAGGATGTCATCAATTCGGAAGATGTAAATATCTATCGTCAATTGGCAGGAGGCGTAACTTCTTCGCAATTACTGCACGGTTCGGCAAACTGCATTGGTGGACAATCTGCCATCATTAAATTAAAATGGGGAGAAGCACCCGATGCCTTGAAAATTCCAAATATGGACGGTTTTATCAAATTTGCCTTGGGCGAAAACGTAAAGCAAGCTAACTGGGGCGATAGAAATAGAGTACGTTTCCCACAAACTCGTATGGGTGTTGAGCAAATTATGATGGATGCGTTTTTACGAGCGAAGGAATACGAGAAAGCCATGAAAAATACGGGAGGATTACCCGTAAAGCGTGATTTAGAATTAGATGCTTTGGTTGAAATTTTGAATAAAAAACGTTTTATTACTTGTCATTCATACGTGCAATCAGAAATCAATATGTTGATGAAAGTAGCTGATTCTTTGGGTTTTAAGGTTAATACATTCACCCACATTTTGGAAGGTTATAAAGTGGCTGACAAAATGAAAGCACACGGAGCAAACGCTTCAACGTTCTCGGATTGGTGGGCTTACAAAATGGAAGTAAAAGAGGCAATTCCGTTCAATGCGGCATTAATGACGAAGGTTGGGGTAAATACTTCAATTAATTCTGACGATGCAGAAATGGCTCGCAGATTGAATCAAGAAGCAGCAAAAACCGTCATGTATGGTGGAATGACGGAAGAAGAAGCATGGAAAATGGTAACGCTGAATCCCGCCAAAATGATGCACTTGGATAATCGTTTGGGAAGTATTAAAGTAGGAAAAGATGCTGATGTGGTGCTTTGGAATAATAATCCACTTTCAGTCTACGCAAAACCCGAAAAAGTGATTATTGACGGAGCCGTTTATTTTGATATAGAAAAAGATAAATTACTACGTATTGAAATTGCAAAAGAACGTAACCGTCTGATTCAGAAAATGTTAGCTTCAAAAGCGGGTGGAAATCCAACGGCAAAACCAGAGATGAAAAAGCCAAAACAAATGCACTGCGATTCGGAAGGAGATATTTATTCGGAAGAGATACATAGTGGGCATAATGATTAAAATAACCTAAAATATTCATGGCATGACTCAAAGTCATGCCATGAATAAATTACTCCAAGTCAGAACTTCCCGAAAGTAGAAATAACTTTCGGGAAGTGAATCTCTCGGTTGCTTCCCGAAAGTTATTTCTACTTTCGGGAAGTTCCTCCAAATCATCAATAAAATCACTAAGTCTTAATGTCGTAGTGATTAACAAAACATAAAAATGAAAAACATAAAATACATATATCTCCTTGTATTCCAGTTATTTACGAATACAATTTTTGCCCAAAATCAAGCGGCAGCGAGTCCGCAAATGAAGGCAATCGCACTCACAGGTGCAACCATTCATACTGCCACTGGGCAAGTGATTGAGAATGGTGTA
>JAYUIP010000259.1:0-7967 GCA_043765945.1 Arcicella sp. | reverse complement strand
CCCAGAGGGGGAACAACGTAGAAAACTCCCCTTCTGGGGTCAGGGGGCTTTTGCTTATGTGGATTAAAAAAGGAGTAGTTTATAAACCAGACGGTTCGTTGGCACATAGCCTTTCGCACGCACAAGTGCCGTTTGCCTACAAACATAAAGATTTTTTGAGAGTCTATTTTTCATCAAGAGATGCTCAGGGACAATCACGCCCCACGTTTATTGATGTTGATTATGATGACCCAACCAAAATTTTGTACGTTCACGATAAACCTGTTTTAGAATTAGGTGGACCAGGGGAATACGATGAAACGGGGGCAATGCCCGCTTGGTTTGTGGATATGCCCAACGGTGACATTTGGTTATATTACACAGGTTGGAACCGAACCCATAATTCTTACAGACTATCAATGGGTTTGTCGGTAAGTTCGGATGGAGGTTTGACATTCAAAAAAATGTTTAAAGGACCCATTATGGATAGGTCGATTCAAAACCCCATTTGGGCAGCTCAACCTTCGGTAATGTTCGACAACGGTATTTGGAGAATGTGGTACATTTCAGGACAAAAATGCGAGTACATTCATGGCTATCCAGAACCATTTTATGACTGTCGTTATGCGGAGTCAAAAGACGGGATTAATTGGATTCCAACGGGTGATGTAGTATTGCCATTTGATGATTTTTTGAATGCCGTTGGTCGTCCAAGTGTTTTTAAAGAAGGAGCTATTTATAAAATGTATTATTCATATCGCAACGCCGTTGATTATCGTACAAATCGTGATCAAAGTTACAGAATGGGATATGCTGAGTCAAAAGATGGTATTGCTTGGGAACGGAAAGATGATTTAGTAGGCATTGCAAAGTCAGAAAATAAAGGCGATTTTGATTATGAAATGATAAATTATGCTCATTATTATGAACACAATGGCGATAAATTTTTGTTACACAATGGAAATGGTTTTGGTGCATCGGGATTTGCCTATGCGAAATGGCAAGAATAGTCAATTAAATTACTGATAAATATCATCTAACCCAGATTCTCAATTGGCTACTTTTGCCAATAATTAATCATCAATAAAATTAAGGTTATGTTATATTCAAAAGAACAATTTAATAAAGAGGGATATTTAATCCTTAAAAACTTTTTTGATAAGGAGGTTTTAAGGAAAATATATGCAGAAGCTCGTCAATTATTTGCCGTTCAAATAAAGAGAATTTCAGGTAAAACGGTTGATACAAATAATAGAGACGAATTTGAACAAGCAATGTTTGAATTTTTCGAGAAAGATTTCGATGCTTTTGTCAATACTGGAAAACAAACGCAACATCTCATTTCAATGCACCGTCTGGGTACTGATGAAAAGATTTTAAGCCTTTTGAAGGAATTAGGCTACGAATTCCCCACCATTGCTGTTCGACCTGCCATGCAATTCAACAGTCGTCATTTATCAAAAGGCGGCAGTCATTGGAAATTAGGAGCTCATCAAGATTGGCGAACTGGGCAAGGTTCCTTAGATAGTGTCGTACTTTGGTTTCCTTTGGTTGATTGTAACGAGGATTTAGGTTCATTACAGATTATCCCTGCAAGTCACACTAACGGCTTGATGAAAGCTGATACAACGGGTTATTTAGGCAGTATTCAAGAAGAGATTCCAGAAGAAAAATATATTCAGACCGAATTTGAAGAAGGTGATTTATTAATATTCTCAGCTTTTTTAATTCACCGCTCTGGCAATAATATTACCCAAAATATTCGTTGGTCAATTCAATTAAGATACAATAATATTGCGGAGCGGACTTTTCAGGAAAGGGGTTTCCCGATGCCCTATATCTATAAACCAGAAGAAAATTTGGTAACCCCAGATTTTCCGATGAAAGAACAATTAGAACAAGTATTTGCTTAAATAATAAAAATCCTGTAAGAAAAACTTACAGGATTTTTCATTTATGAACAAAAACATTCAAAAAACGACCATACACTCATTTAAGCCTATAAAATGCTCCAAAAGCTCTCAATTTCGTACCTTTATGAAGTGGAATACTTTTTGTTCTTAATATCTTGATTTTTATAAATATCACTAAATCAAACAATGAAATATTTTTGTTTATTTACAATTATCCTCTTTATGTCTTCCTGTGAAGGAGATTTGGATTTGATTGTGCCTTCTTCTTCCTCTGGTCTCGGTGGTTCAAGTGAATTGCCTTTAATTTACGAAGAGAAAATTGACGTATCTTATGGTAGAAATATACTTCAAAATTATGATTTATATTTACCATCTACTCGAAACAAAAGAAATCCTGTGATTGTGTTGTTACACCCAGGTGCTTGGAGAATTGGCGACAAAGCCGCCATTAACTCAATTGTAAAGAGATTAATTGATAAACGAATAAACTGTGCAGTTGTCAATGCAAATTACCGACTGACATCATCCATAGGCATCACATACACCGAGCAAATTCAAGACATAAATACTTTATTAAATAAATTAAAAAGCGAATCTAATGTCTTGAATATTTCTTCAAATTTTTTATTAGTTGGTATAAGTGCGGGTGGTCATTTAGCGATGCTTTATGCTAATAGTCCACTTGGTGACAAATTGGCGGTTGGAGTTGCAGGAATTGTACCTCCCGTTAATTTGACATCACCCACTATGTATGACGGAACACTTAAAGATGATGTTCAAAAATTAATTGGAAAGCCTTATCTGACTCACTCAGAGCAATATTTTAGAGCAAGTCCAGTTTTTCAATTTACGCAGGGAAGTCCTCCCATGATTGTTTTTTTTGGTGGTAAAGATGTTACAGTTCCTGTTGACCAAGCAGAAATTTGTAATAAAATGTTTACGATCAGTAGAATGAACAGCGAATATAATTTTTACCCATCACAAACACATGATTGGAATTTGTGGGATGATACTCTCAATAAAATCATTACTTTTGCATCAAAAAAGCTATAATCATAAATTAAAAATGGTAAAAGTAAGCGTTATTGTACATACCTATAACCACGAAAATTTCATCCGTCAAACCCTCGACAGCATTTTATCTCAAGAAGTGAATTTTGAGTTTGAAGTAATTGTTGGTGATGATGCATCCCCCGATTCAACTCCGCAAATTATTAAAGAATACCATAAAAAATTTCCGAATATTATTAGACCTTTGCTTCACTCTAAAAATTTAGGAGGTTATGGAAAAGGAAATACTTTAGCAACATTAGCCGTTTGTCAAGGTAAATATATTGCTGCCATGGATGGAGACGATTATTGGACAAATCCTCTCAAACTTCAAAAACAAGCAGATTTTTTAGATAATAATTCTGATTTTGTGGCTTGTTTTCATAATGCCATTGTACATTTTGAAGACGGTTCTCATCCAGATATTTATGTAAATGATGAGACTCAAAGGGAAATAACAACTATTGAAGATTTAGTTGGTGAAGATGAAATTTGGTACATGGCAACTTCTGCCGTAATGTTCAGAAATGGTATAATTAAGGAATATCCACAATGGTTTCACGACTCAAAAAGTGGAGATATTCCAAGATATATTTTATTAGGAAAACATGGTAAGTTTTTCTATATCAACGAATTAATGTCAATTTATAGAAAGAACGGAGGCGGTATGAGTTTTACGGACGGAAAACAAGATGCTGATTTTTTGTTCAATCGAATCGGAATGTATCAAGGAATCGACCAAGAATTAGATTTTAAGTTTCACGATAAAATCAATAAAAATATTGCTCGTTATTATTTGATGTTGGCAAATTCGATACAATACGGAGATGACTTATTTAAGAGCCGATATTTTGCTATAAAATCTTTGTTTTTGTCAAGTCCAAATTCAAATAAACATATTAAAAAAGTAATGCAAGATTATATTATTCCAAAAGGATTTATGAAATTTTATGCCAATTCAAAATGGCAAATCGAAAAGGTATTTAAGTAAAGAAAACCTTCCTAAATTGATTAGGAAGGCTTTCTTTACCTATAATTATTTACTGTATCAAGTCTTTTGTTTCTTTTTCTTAGCCGCTGGGAATAGCACATTATTCAAAATTAAACGATAACCAGGCGAATTAGGGTGAAGATTCAAATCAGTTGGTTCTTCATTCACAAAATGTCGATAATCCTCTGGGTCGTGTCCTGCATAAAAACTAAAAAAGCCTTTCAAAAACGTGCCATGAATATAACGAGCTTCGTTTAATGAACGATTTTCACCTAAAACAGTTACCTCTGGTTTTAAAATTGATTTTTTGTATGATGTTGTTTGTCCCATAAATCCATGAATAGTTGTCTCGTGATTTTGAGTTAGCATCGTTGGAATCGGGTCGTATTTTGCAGAAAACTGGAATAAACTAAAATAATCATTCTCTTCCGTTACTGGACGAGATTCATTTGGATAAGCCTCAATACTCGAAAATTCTATTACTTGTGGATGATAGACCAAGTTGAAATTTTGAAAGGCAAAACATTTAGTAAAATCTAATTTTGAATCTGCCTGATTATCATAACTATCACCATCATAATAGGCATCCACAATATCGTGTCCCTCCGCCGCCAAAGCAATATCATACGTATCAGTTGCAGTACACATCGCAAACATATAACCTCCACCTGCAACAAACTCTTGAATTTTCTTAGCAACTGCTAATTTGAACTGAGAAACCTTGTTAAAACCAAATTTAGCTGCATTTCGCTTATCCTCACGCAACTGTGCTTGATACCAAGGTTGTCCGCTTTGATTGGCAAATTTTCCCATTTGCCCAGTAAAATCTTCGTGGTGAAGGTGTAACCAATCATATTCTGGTAGTTTAACATTCATCACTTCATCGTCAAAAATAAGGTCATACGGAATCTCTGCATAAGTCATTGCCAAAGTAACGGCATCATCCCAAGGTTGAGCGGTTTTAGGCGAATAAACTGCCACACGGGGAGGTTTTTGCAATTTCACCACATCCATATTGGCATTTGGACTCGTCACTTCTGCTCGAATTTGAGCCGCTTCTCCCTCAGAAATTACATTATAACTTACGCCACGAATCGTTAACTCATTTTCAAATTTTTGAGCCTGTGGAAACATAAAAGCACCTCCACGATAGTTCAAAAGCCATTCAACTTCCGTATCGTGCGTTTTCAAAACCCAATAGGCAATTCCATAAGATTTTAGATGATTTTTTTGAGTATCATCCATCGGAATCAAAATTTGCGAAGCCCATAACCTTCCCGAAGTCAGTAAAAATATGATAAACGGAAATATTAACCTTTTCATTGGAGTATTTTTTTTCATTATCTCAACTAAATTTGTTTTATTATTTAGGGTAATTCTGATCCGTGAAATATTCATTCAACCCTCTTAAAACGTAATAATTACAAATATAGTGCTAAAAATTTTTCGATACTCATTTATAGAAAACCATAATTTAAGTTATGAATATTTTAGAAAATATCAAGGAAGCTCTTCGATCAATAAAGGGAAATTTATTGAGAACAATTCTTACTTCTCTCATTATTGCAATCGGTGTAACCTCGTTGGTTGGCTGTTTAACCATTATTGACGGCATACAAAGCTCCGTAAACACAAGTTTTGCAGGACTTGGAGCTAATTCTTTTGACGTAAGAAATAGAGATATTTATAAAATTAGAAAAGGTGGCGAACAAGAAAAACGCTATCCCCCAATTGATTATCGTGAAGCCAGATTATACAAAGAGAAATTTGGTCATTCTGCAATAATCGGTTTAAAAATTAATGTTACATTCAACGCAGAAGTAAAATATGAATCTAAACAAACCAATCCAAATACTCGGATTATGGGAACGGATGAAAATTATTTGGATATAAAAGACTTTAAAATTGCTCAGGGAAGGATTTTTTCTGTTAATGACCTTGAAAATGGTACGAATATATGTATCCTTGGAGTTGATGTGGTAAGTCAACTGTTTGATAAAAATATTAATCCCATGGATAAAGAGATTACTATTTTAGGTCAAAAAATGAAAGTGGTAGGTATTTTGGAAAAAAAAGGGAGCATGATGGGTGGAGGCGATGACAGGGTGATTTTTGTCCCCTTAGAAACAGGCAGAAAAATGGCAGTTGGCAGAAGTCTGACATTCGATATTGTCACTTCTGTACCAAACATTAAAGATTTAGAAAATACTATTGAAGAAGCCCGTGGCGTAATGCGAGTAGTCAGACAAGATGTGATTGGAATGCCCGATTCGTTTTCAATCGAACGCTCAGATTCCATTGCAAAACAATTAGGAAATATCACTGATACTTTACGTGTTGCAGGTTTTGGAATTGGTTTCATTACACTTTTAGGTGCGGCAATAGCTTTAATGAATATCATGTTGGTATCTGTGACGGAACGAACCCAAGAAATCGGTATTCGTAAATCTTTGGGAGCAACTCCTTATTTAATTCGTTTACAATTTTTAATGGAAGCCATTGTAATTTGCTTAATGGGAGGAATTGGAGGTATAATATTAGCAATCATAATCGGTAACGTTTTTGCCAATTTATTAATGGGTAATTCAGCAACTTTCATCATTCCATGGGTTTGGATGAGTTTGGGAATAACAGTTTGCGTAGCAGTAGGATTATTTTCAGGAATTTATCCAGCATACAAAGCCTCTAAACTCGATCCAATTGAATCGCTAAGATATGAATAAAAAATATTTTGAATAGAACTCCCTAAGTTTCAGAAACTTACCTTTTTGTAATTAAAAAACTTGGTTTTTTTTAAAACTTGCGGTTGTGTAGTCCAATTCTATCCTCTATATTTGTAACAAGTTTAAGTATGCCCGGATGGCGGAATTGGTAGACGCGCTGGTCTCAAACACCAGTGTCTTCATTGGCATGCCGGTTCGACTCCGGCTCCGGGTACTTCGAGACCTGATATGCAATTGTATATCAGGTCTTTTTTGCATTAAACCTAATTTAACACACATGAATCAAAACTTCTTCATTATTTATGTTGAACTATTATTGTTATTGGGAGTAGTAACCCTAATTAATTTCAACAGACCTCCAACAAAAAGTACGCTCTTCATTTGGATATTATTAACAGTAACTCCTATTCTTTATTTTTACTTTATCATATTCTCCCATACTGATAATATTGCTTTCAAAGATGACTATTCATTATTAGAGTCTATTTATAAAATGGAAAGTGCTTCAACTTTTTCTGAATGGAATAAAGCATTTTTGAAACAAGTAAATCAACATCGTTTTGGATTTGAACGAAGTGTTATGTGGCTGATTTATAAAATATTAGGCAATGAAAACATTAAAACTCAAATAATTATTGGGAATGGATTCTTATTGGGAATATTGTATTTTCTTTTCAAATTATTTAAAAATTTAAACCTTTCATTTGCTTTTTTTACTCCTCTCCCATTATTAATATTCAATTTAACCTATTTTGAGAATGCCACTTGGGGAATTGCTGCTATTCAAAATACCCCAATAATTTTCTTTGCACTTTTGACTATTCATTTTCTAAGCCAAACAGATAAAATTAGTTTTTATGCAGCGATTATTTTTGCATCTATCACCCTTTTTACGTCTGGAAATGGATTAGCAATTTGGCTTATTGGAGTATTAATCTTAACTATTCAAAATCGCTGGAAAAATTTAGGCTTGTGGGTGTTAGCAATGCTGAGTCTATTTTCCTTTTATTTTATGTATGATTACGAAATAATTCCGTCAGACAAAATAATCCTTTTAAGGTATCCATTTTTGAATATCCAGTATATTTTAGCTTTCTGGGGGAATATTTTCTTTCAAAATATCCCTCATCCAGATTTAGGTCGTATCTATTGGGATATTGGTTTGTGTATTTTAACGGGTATTTTCTTGACATTAATAATGATTTGTCTTTTTTGGAAAATCATTAAGGGGCGATTTAAAAATATTTCTTACAACTCCTTAATTTTGTTAGGAGGAATGGCATTTTTAGCTTGTACGGGTTTAATGTTAGT
>JAYUIP010000258.1:0-2835 GCA_043765945.1 Arcicella sp. | reverse complement strand
TTAAAAATTACCAGAAAACGGCATTAGTGATTTTAATGTGGAAGTTCTTGTCCGTAAATTTGCAAATAAAATTATAAAAAAGAAATAATGATTTACGAATATAACTATTTACAGGAATTTATCCGAAAAATTTTTTTAGCCATTGGCTGTCCAGAGGCAGATGCAGAATTGGCTTCAAAGGTTTTAATCTCCGCAGATTTGCGTGGTGTGGACTCTCATGGGACGGCTCGTTTGAGTGGATATGTGAGATTATTTGATAATGGAAGACTAAATCCAACTCCACAAATCAAGGTAATTCATGAAACGCCTTCAACCGCCGTAATTGATGGAGATAAAGGCTTAGGACTCGTGGTTGCTCCTTTTGCTATGAATATTGCTATGCAAAAAGCCAATAATGTAGGCTCTGGATGGGTTTCAGTGCAAAATTCTAACCATTTTGGCATTGCGGGATTTCATGCCATGATGGCTTTAGAAAATGACATGATTGGTTGGGCAATGACCAATGCCGCCCCTTTGGTTACGCCCACGTTCTCAAAAGAAAAATTATTGGGTACAAATCCGATTGCCGTTGCCGTTCCTGCCAAAAGAAATCCTGCCTTTGTCGCTGACTTTGCCAGTACCGCCGTTGCGTATGGTAAAATGGAAATTCTGCAAAGAAAAGGCTCACCTGCCCCTTTGGGATGGGTTCAAGATAAGGATGGAAACGCCACGGATGATTCAAATGCCGTGAAAAATGGTGGTGCTTTACTCCCTTTGGGTGGCGACCGTGAGCATGGTTCACACAAAGGTTATGGACTTGGGGCAATTGTGGATATATTTTCGGGGGTATTATCAGGAGCAAATTTTGGTCCTTGGGTTCCTCCATTTGCAACCGCAGGATTTATGAATGCGGGGGAACAGGTAGGGAAAGGCACAGGACATTTTTTGGGCGCAATGCGAATTGATGGCTTCCGACCTGCCGAAGATTTTAAGGCTGATATGGACAAATGGATTGACCGTTTTCATGCCGCCCCTGCCATTGATGGGCACAAAGTATTAGTCCCTGGCGACCCAGAAAGGGAAATTGAAGCAGAACGTCGAGCTAATGGAGTTAACCTTTTAGAGGCTGTAATGAATGATTTGAAGGGGTTGGCGGATAAATTTGGGATTGAATTTAGGACTGAATAATAGTAGCTATTGAAAACAATCAGTGCCATTGTGGATGTATTTTTCAACCATAAATAAGATATTTAATTTCATCTTAATTTTCTTAACTGGCGAGTTGCTAACGTACTTGTTGTGGGACTGTGCATCGCTGTGAAACATACACACAACGGCATTGACAGACTTCTGCTAAAATCGAATACAAATAAAATCTTAAAATAAACTATCTCTATGTCAAAATTACTGTACATTTTACTAACGCTAACATCTCATTTTGCTATATCTCAAATATCGCTAAAAGGGAAAGTTGTTGATGATAAAAATGAACCCATTGTTTTTGCTATTGTAAGTTTAAAGTCAAACTCGGTTGTTTTGGGTAATACCATAACTGACAGTACAGGCTACTATTCATTCAAAAATTTAAAGGCGGGGATTTACAGATGTACTTTTAAATGTGTCTCTTACAAAGACACAACCATTACAGTTGCCTTAAAAATGGATACATTGGTCAATATGCAGTTTAAAAATTCTCTTATACTCACTGAAATTGTAGTTACCGCTAAGAAACCCATTTTAGAAAGACAGATTGATAGACTTCGTTTTAATGTTTCAGGTACTGATATTGTTTTTGGAAATAATGTTTGGGGAGTCATAGAAAAAACGCCATTAGTTAATGCTTCGGAAGATGGAAATATTCAGATTAGTGGAACATCAGGTGCTATTGTTTATATTAATGACAAAAGAAAAGTGCTTTCGGGAGCCGCTCTTAAAAGCTATTTGAGTAGTATTCCCTCCGAAAACTTAGAAGCTATCGAAGTGATGACCGTTCCCCCAAGTAAGTATGATGCAGAAGGCGGGGCGGGGATATTAAACATTGTTTTGAAAAAAAATAAGACGGAAGGGTTAACTGGAAATACGGTTTTAAGTGCCAGACAAACGCTGGTTAATTCACAGGCGGCGAGTGCTTATTTCAATAGTAGAAAAGGAAAATGGAACATTTTTTCTAATCTATATTTGAGCAACCGAGACAGAAATTTTACAGGTGATAGGGTTATAAATTACCTAAACACTAACCCACAATTAATTGAAAGAACCATAAATTTTTTGACCGAAACAAGAATGCTTTCGCCTGGTGTTAGCTTAGGAATTGACTACGAAATTCGCCCAAAACAGTTCATTGGCGTATTATTTGATTATTCGGGAAGTAGGAATAATGAAACAAGGAACGCATTTAGTTATGATAATTATGCCAAAAATGATTCTCTTACTTTTACCAATAATAAAGACGTTTTACCTTCACAAACGTATTCCGCTAATATAAATTACCAAATAAAAATAGACTCTTTGGGCAAAAAAATGAGCGTGGATTTTGATGCTTTAAGGTACGTTTCTGCCAATAATTCAATTAGTAGAACAGAAAATTTAGAACTTGTTTCTAACAAAAATCTATACAATAGGAATTGGTTTAGAAGTTTTTCTCCTCAATTAATTAATAATCAATCCATAAAAATAGACCTTAATTATCCAATCAATAAGAGTTTATCATTTGATTTAGGAGTAAAAACTTCTTTTTCAACCATAAATAGTGATCTTTTATTTGAAGATAGAATTAGTGAAAATGTATGGTTAAAAGATACTCGCAGAAGTAATTTATTCGAGTATCGAGAAAATATTAATGCTATTTATGCAACT
>JAYUIP010000257.1:0-7977 GCA_043765945.1 Arcicella sp. | reverse complement strand
AATCACGATGATTAGCCATCTTGAATAGCTCTTCTTTCGGTAAAGATTTGAAATATTCGTAAGTAATCTTTAAACCCTCCGACCTTGAAACTTTTGGTTCCCAACCAAGAATAGCTTTTGCTTTGGTAATATCTGGTTTGCGTTGTTTTGGGTCATCGGTTGGCAAGGGCAATGAAATTAATTTCTGATTTATACCTGTCAATTTGATAATTTCCTCCCCAAATTCTTTAATCGTAATTTCATCTGGATTGCCAACATTCACGGGTTGAGCATAATCCGATAATAACAAACGATAAATTCCCTCCACTAAATCATCTACGTAACAGAATGCTCTTGTTTGTGAACCATCACCAAACATGGTCAAGTCTTCTCCACGCAAGGCTTGCCCAATGAATGCAGGCAATACACGTCCATCATTCAGTCGCATACGAGGACCGTACGTATTGAAAATTCTGACGATACGGGTTTCTAAACCATGATACGTGTGATACGCCATCGTCATGGCTTCTTGAAACCGTTTTGCTTCATCATAAACCCCACGTGGACCAACTGGATTCACATTTCCCCAATATTCTTCTGGTTGTGGATGAACCGTTGGATCCCCATAAACCTCTGAGGTTGAGGCAATTAATACCCTCGCATTTTTCACACGAGCCAATCCCAAACAGTTATGAATACCCAAAGAACCCACTTTCAAAGTCTGAATTGGAATTTTTAAATAGTCAATCGGAGAAGCTGGTGAAGCAAAATGTAGGATATAATCCAACTCGCCAGGCACGTGAATAAACTTTGAAACATCATGATGATAAAATTCAAAATTGGGCAATTTGAACAAATGCTCAATATTTTTTAAATCACCTGTAATAAGATTATCCATCGCAATCACGTGGAAACCTTCTTTAATAAATCTATCGCAAAGGTGTGAACCCAAAAAGCCTGCTCCACCTGTTATAAGTACTCTTTTCATGTTATTAAAAGCCCCCTAACCCCCGAGGGGAGAACTTAGGACGATAATTTTAAATCTGTTATTCACTATTTTAAACAAAACCCTTTAATATTAGGATTCTAAAATTCCCCTATCGGGGGTTAGGGGGCTATTACCTCCCTCCCAATCGAATAATAGGTATATCCTTTCTCAGCAATTTCTCCTAATTCATACAAATTACGACCATCGAAAATTACTTTATTTTTTAACAAAATATTCATCACTTCAAACTCTGGCGTTCTGAATTGAGGCCATTCTGTCATGATTAAAAGGGCATCAGCATCCTTTAAGGCCTCGTAAGGTCCAGTGGTGTAAGTAATTTTATCACCCAAAATCTCTTGAACATTTGGCATTGCCTCGGGGTCATACGCCTTCACAGTTGCTCCTGCTGCTAAAAGTGCATCAATATTATACAAAGCGGGTGCTTCACGAATATCATCGGTGTATGGTTTGAAAGCCAAACCCCACATGGCAAAGGTTTTTCCCTTTAAATCTCCGCCAAAATAATCGTTAATCATGGGCATTAAACGGGTCTTTTGGTTCTCGTTTACGTTCATAACAGCTTGTAAAATCTTGAATTCGTAGTTATTTTCTTTGGATGTTTTTTCCAATGCTTGCACGTCTTTTGGGAAACAACTCCCACCATAACCAATCCCCGCAAACAAGAACCTTTTACCAATTCGTGAGTCCGTTCCGATACCTCTACGAATGTCATCAACGTTTGCTCCTACCCTTTCGCAAAGATTAGCAATTTCGTTCATGAACGTTATTTTTGTGGCTAAAAACGCATTAGCAGCATATTTTGTCATTTCTGCCGAACGCTCGTCCATAAAAATTACTGGATTTCCCTGACGAACCAAAGGAGCGTACAACTTCGTCATCATAGCCTTTGCTTTCTCAGATTTAGTACCGATTACCACTCGATCAGGTCTCATAAAATCCTCTACGGCAACACCTTCACGCAAAAATTCTGGATTAGAAACCACGTCAAATTCTACTTTCGCATTCTTGGCAATGGCAGCATGAACTTTCTCAGCCGTTCCCACGGGGACAGTACTTTTGTCAATTACGACTGCATAATTTTCCAGAAGAGGTCCTAAATCATCAGCAACTTTCAAAATATATTTCAAATCAGCTGAACCATCCGCCCCAGGAGGCGTTGGTAAAGCCAAGAAAATTACTTGTGCATCCTTGATTCCTTCCGAAAGTGAAGTGGTGAATTTCAATCTTCCTTCATTGGAATTACGAAGGAATAATTCTTCCAAACCAGGTTCATAGATTGGAATAATTCCGCTCTTCATTTTTTCGACCTTCTTTTGGTCAATATCAACACAGATTACTTGATTTCCAGTCTCAGCAAAACAAGTTCCTGTTACTAAACCCACATATCCAGTACCTACAACGGCTATTTTCATACACTCTTTGATTTTTACTTTCTTGAAATAGTTATAGTTTATTTTACAAAAATAGGGGTTTTTAATGGTAAAGTCTAAATTCGTATTTCAAATAATGAAGTTATTTTGGTAAAATTATTAAGTGGTCGAAGTGACGGAACGCCAATAAGATTTTACAACCGTCTTGATACTTCGTAATGCAAATTATATAAGAACCAAAAGAATTACTATCTGCGTAAATCGGCGTTTGCAAATCTGCGTCATCTGCGTGCCATCAAACAAACAAGACTCGACTCAAAACGCCTTCCTTCAAAGCATAATTAGAAACCTTAATCTGGTGAATATCAAAGCGTTTCAAAACAAAATCTATTAAACATACCCCCACAACAATCATATCAACTCGCAGTTCTTTCATACCTGCCAAAGCCATTCTTTCATCATGATTTTTGGAAACTAATTTCAAAAATGAATCATAAAATTCTGAGATGGGCAAGTCAAAAGAAATCTGTTCTGGGGAAGGTAAATGTCCGTAAGTTTTCATGTAAAACATATCAATCAACGTTTCAAATGACCCCGCCGAACCTATCACACACACAGGAGCATATTGATGCACAGCGTTGGTGAGAGGCAATAATTGTTCTTCTAAATAGTCTCGTAAGGCACCAACTGAACGAGGTGAAATTGGGTTGGTATTCATGAATTTATCCATCAAACGCTGTCCGCCAATTTCAAAACTTTTTTTATACATAATTCGGTTTTTATTACAGATAATAAACTCAACTGAACCTCCACCAATATCCATAATCATGGAAGGTTCAGTGCCAATGTCCATACCTAATTTTACACCTTCGTAAATTAAAGTAGCTTCTTCTTCACCTGAAATTACTTGAATTTTAATACCCGTTTCATCTAATATTCTTTGACAAAATTCGTTTCTATTTTTGGCATTTCTGACGGCACTGGTGGCAGTGGCAATAACATTATCGTTTGTAACTCCTTCTTTATCAAATACTTGCTGAAAATATTTCAAGCCCTTTATCCCTCTTTGAATTCCTTCATCTGTAATAATTCCTAACGAAATACCACCCATTCCAATCTTGGCTGCGTGGCTTTCTTCATGAATAGTTTTAAAGTTTTGACCGTCTTGTTCAGCGATTAATAACTGAAAAGTATTCGTTCCTAAATCAATAATTGCTTTCTTTATCACGTATTTTTCGTTGATTGTGATTTAACTTTGTGGTTGCAAAGATAGAGCAATGTTTTGATGTAAAATGAACGAAATCACAGAAGAAAAAAAAATTCTTATTACAGGTATTACTGGATTAGTTGGCAGTTTTACGGCAAGATATTTTCTAAAATCAGGCTTTCAAGTTTCAGGCTTGAAAAGAGTTAATAGTGATTTATCTTTAATCCAAGACATTGAAAATCAGATAGTTTGGTATGAAGGAGACGTTCTGGATATTTTGGTATTAGAAAAAGCAATAGAAAATATAAACTATGTCGTTCATGCTGCAGCTATCGTTTCGTTTGCTCCAAAAGATCGAGACAAAATGTTCAAAACCAACGTGGAAGGGACGATAAATGTGGTGAATTTATGTTTAGAAAAGAACGTTAAAAAGCTATGTTTTGTTAGTTCGGTGGCGGCATTGGGACGCAAAATTCCTTATGAAAATCTTGACAACTATCTTATAAAAATTGATGAAAAAGCCACTTGGGAAGAGAACGAATTGAACTCTAACTACGCCAAAACCAAGTATTTAGCTGAAATAGAAGTATGGCGTGGACAATCAGAAGGACTTAATTCAGTTATCGTTAATCCATCTTTAATTTTGGGCGAAGCTGACTGGAATAAAAGCAGTACACAATTATTGAGGTACGTCTTTGATAAACATAAATTTTATCCAGAAGGTAATCTAAATTACGTTGACGTTGAAGATGTTGCGGAGTGTATTTATAAATTAACGACTTCTGATATTTCAGATGAAAGATTTATTTTGAATGCGGGACAGATTACCTACAAAAAATTTTTTGAGAAAGTTGCTCCAAGATTTAATAAGAAGATTCCTTCTATTTTGGTCGGAAAATCCTTGGCTGGTATCATTTGGCGTTTAGAAAAGATTAGAACTTTTTTTACTGGAAATGCTCCATTAATTACCAAAGAAACCGCCTTATCATCAAGTCATTCTTTTGAATATTCAAATGATAAAATTAGAAAGGTTTTGAACTTTACCTTCAAAAATATAGATGATAGTTTAGACAGAATTTGCAGAAATCTTTTACAAAAAAACTAACAATAATTTCATTACAAGTAGTTTTAAAATATTCAATACAGTTGAATCAGAAGATACGATTTACAGTTAGCATAATTTTTGCTGTAAATAAGTAATAGTCAAGGGTTTTGGTAGAGTAAAAGTTTATTATTACATTAGCATAAATAGTTAGGTTTTAGTCAATGTGGGAATGATAATTTTGTACTTTTATTACCTAATACACTAATCACCATAGCCCTAAAAAATATAAAATGGAACAAGATTTTGAAGATCGTCGAGAGGAGACTTTGCACTCTGTGAAGCGTTTTGAATCTATGCTAAAACGCATGGAATCGGGCTTTTTCGACCTTGATACATACGAGCAAATCGTGGAACATTACATGGACGAAGGCAAGATTATTGATGCCATGAAAGCCTGCAATTTAGCTCTTGAACAATATCCATATTCTCTGGAATTAATGCTTTGCAAAGCTGAACTTTTGGCGAATCAAGGCAAACACGATGAAGCACTTGAATTGATTGATAAAGCTGAATTATACAACCCTTCTGACACCGATATCATTTACCTTCGAAGCACTGTTTACAATCTTAAAGGCGATTATCAAACTGCTATTGAGATGCTCACAGAGGTTTTGGATATAGCCGAGGAGAAAGATGAGGTGTATTTTCACATTGGTTTAGCGTATCAAAGTTGGGGAAAAAATCACAATGCGGTTGCCGCTTTCAAGCAAGCCATTGAGATAAATATCAAGAACGAAAATGCTCTGTATGAATTAGCAAACAGTTTAGACGATATTGGAAAATTAGAGGAATCGCTCCCTTATTATCAGCAATTTATTGATACTGACCCCTACTCGGAAAATGCTTGGTACAACATAGGAATTGCCTATTCTAAATTAGGAAAATTTGAAGAAGCCGCTGATGCTTATGAATTTTCGGTTGCCATCAATGATAAATTTGCTTCAGGATATTTCAACTTAGGTAATTCTTATATGAACCTTGGAAATTGGGAAAAGGCAGAAGATGCCTATCGCCATTGCCTTGAATATGAGGATATTACGCCAGAAGTTTATTGTTGTTTTGCAGCGAGTATCGAACGTCAAGAACGGTTTTCAGAAGCAATTCATTATTATAAAGATGCCATAAAACTTAATCCAAATTGGGATGATGGTTATTTTGGAGTTGGTGTTTGTCTGTGTGAAATGCAACGTTGGTTTGAGGCAATTCACTTTTTGAAAAAGGCACTGGTTTTAGATGAAAAGAATGCTTATTATTGGTTAGCGATTGGTGATGCAGAAACAAGTATGGGTAATACCATGACAGGCATGGAGGCTTACCAAAAGTCGGCAGAACTTGAACCAATGAATCCAGAAGCATGGATAAAATGGTCGGTCTTGAATCACGAACAAGGTGATTATGAAATGGCATCGGAATTAATGCTGTCAGCCATTGACCAAATGCCCGAGGAGGCTGAATTATATTATCGTGCATCCGTCTATTTTATTAAATCAGGAAGATATAAAGAAGCCTTTAATTATTTGGAAACTGGTCTGATTTTGAACTATGATGGTCACGAAATTATGTTTGAATATTTCAAAAATTTAGACACTCAAAAGGCTATTTTTAGAATTATTGAACAATATCGGAAATAGGGATTGGTTATTGGGAACTGGTTATTAAGGATTTTAAAAAAAGGAGCATTCCAAAATCGGAATGCTCCTTTTTTCATTATAAGATTACCTAATAACTAATTTACCAACAACTGATAACTAATCTACTAACAAAACTCTTCAAAAACCCCTTCCAAATGCGTGGCAATCAATTCCGCCGAACGACCTTCGATATGATGACGCTCAACCATATGAACTAATTCGCCATCTTTGAAGAAAGCAATCGCTGGTGACGATGGAGGGTATGGTAACGTATATTCACGAGCTTTGGCAGTTGCTTCTTGATCAACGCCTGCAAAAACGGTTACTAAATGATTTGGTTTTTTCTCTGAATTCCACACGGCTTCTTTCACACCTGGGCGTGCCGTACGAGCAGAACAACCACAAACTGAGTTAATGAACATCAATGTTGTGCCTTTTTCAGTCATGGCTGTTTCAACTTCCGATGCTGATTTTAATTCTTGAAACCCTCCTTCGGCAATATCTGCACGCATAGGAGCTACTAAATGTTCTGGGTACATATTTCTTTAAAGCCCCCCAACCCCCGAAGGGGGAGTTTTGTTAAATGATAGCCCCCTTCGGGGGTTGGGGGCTATTGTTACATAAATCCAAGTTCCAATTTGGCTACTTCCGACATCATATCTTGTGAATACGGTGGGTCGAAAGTTAATTCAATATTTACATCTGAAATTCCTTCAATTTCCTTTATTTTCCCTTCAATCTCCGCAGGAATTGCTTCTGCCGATGGACAAGACGGGGAAGTCAAAGTCATCAAAACATAGACATTATTTACTGGAAATATTTTTATATCGTAAATCAGGCCTAATTCATAGACATTCACGGGAATCTCTGGGTCATAGACTTCGCAGATGGCTTTAATTACTTCTTCTTTTAATTCTAATTCTGACATTTTTATTATTTTTTCAATGAGTAAGCAATTGCATAATTCTTCATTTGTTTCACCATTGAAGCCAAACCATTTGAACGTGTTTGAGCAAGGTGCTGGCTCATTCCGATTTTTTCCATAAAGTATAAATCCGCCTTTGCAATCTCCTGTGGTGTATGTCCAGACAAAACTCTAATGAGCATATTTACCAAACCTTTCACAATAATTGCCTCAGAGTCAGCATCAAACACGAGACTTTCTTCGTCTTTATGAGCATTTAACCAAACTCTACTTTGGCAACCTTTGATAATATTATCTTCGGTTTTTTGTTCTTCGGGAAGCCCTTTGAGCTTTTTACCTAAATCTATAATATATTCGTATTTGTCTGCCCAATCGTCAAACAACTCAAATTCTTCTATTATTTCGTCTTGTGATTCGTTAATTGTCATTTTTAAAAATATTACAAAAGCATTTTCTTAACCTTGTGTAATCCCACCACCAATCTATCTATCTCCTCAGTTGTATTATAAACAGCAAATGAGGCTCTGGACGTTCCTAAAATGTTGAATCTTTGCATCAATGGTTGCGTACAATGATGTCCAGTCCTCACGGCAACTCCTTGATTATCAAGCAATACGCCAATATCTTGATGATGAATTCCATCCATTACGAAACTCACTACCGATATTTTTTCTTTGGCTTGCCCGATAATTTTCAATCCTTCAATTTCTGATAATTGTTCGGTTGCGTATTTCAACAGCATATCTTCGTG
>JAYUIP010000256.1:0-2838 GCA_043765945.1 Arcicella sp. | reverse complement strand
TGATTGATGAATCAGCCACTGAATAAAAAGGAACGTACAAGTAATGAGCGTTCACCTTTGCAGTTTGAGCCACGTATTCTTTTTGAGCCTCCGCATTGGTTGTGTAAGTGGACATTCTCAATAAATTTTCGTATTTTCCTCTTAAACGATCTTGTGCTAATGATTTTTCAAAACTCGCCCAAGCCTGTTGTTGTGCAGGAGCCATTGTTTTGAAGTTTTTCAAGAACTGAATTACGTAGGTTTTATCAAATTGACCCGTTTGTGGATTGGTGAATTGCTGACGAACAGATGGGTGAATATTGTCACCTTGCACCATGTCAACTAATTCTTTTGGAGAAACCGAAAGCCCTAATGCCTCGTATTCTTTGCCATAAGCCAAATCCATAATGTATTGATTCCAGACTTGCTCACGCATTTGAGTTGTTTCTTGGTCGCCAGGGCTACGTCCCGCTTGTTGAGAATAGTTTTGAGATAATTCATCAACTTTTTTCTGAAAATCTTGGTATTGAATACTCTCTCCACCAATTTCACCAACTACGTTTTTTGAACCTCCGAAAAAACTTGAATTACCAGTAAAAAGGTCTCCACCGACAAGGAAGAGGATTAAACTGATAGCAATTGCCGCCGCTGCGACTCCCGACTTCTCTCTAATTTTGGTAATTAATGCCATTTTTTAATTGTTATTTATTTGTTATCTGAATGTTTGTCCTGTGGTTTTTACGACAAATTTGGTTTCACAATTATTTAGCTTTCACGGTTATAAATAACGCAAAAGAAACGCAAAATAATCACATTTTGAGTTAATATCAAAATAAAGAAATGCTTATACCAATACCTATTTTACAAAACTCTTGCCAAAAAAAATGATTTATGAATGTTAATTCACATTTTTAAAGTAAAATTATGTAGTTATAAAGTTATAAGTATTTGAATGTCACAGGCTTGATATAAAATTAAATAGAATAGTTTAATTTTATATTTATGTTACTTGCAAGTGTCAGATTACAGTATTTTTTTAAGAAATATTATTTTAATTGCGTTACCTATTAAACATTTTGCAGTCTTTCATAATGTAAGCATTTATTCCATTGAATTGACAAAATACTCGCTTTGCGGTAAATTATCTTATTGAAAATACAATTAACTCTGATGTTAAAAATTGATTACATATTGTTAGTAAGACATTTTCGAGAGGAAACTTTGGAGGAAGAGAACGGGATGATTATAGCTTGGCAAAATGAAAACGTAATTAATAGCCTGACTTATAATAGATTAAAGAATGTATGTTTCAAAGAGCGAATGCCAATAGAAGAACAAAAAATCACGAAAGAAGAGACTAAGGCTTGGAAAAAAATAATTACTAAGATGTTGGAGGAGGAAGAAGTTTAAAGATTTGTTGAAGTTTGAATTGTTGACATCTTGCAACAAGCGGAACGCTGCCTGTTAAAACCTCAACAATTCCTACTTCAAAACCATCGCCAAAGCCTCCAAAAATCTATCACATTCCTCCTGTCCCAAAGCCAAACTTGGCAATAATCTCAACGTATTTTTGCCAGAATAACCACAGAAAATATGATGGTCGAAAAGTAAAGTATCTCTGATTTTATCAACTGGTTGCTCAAATTCAATCCCAATCATCAGTCCACGTCCACGCACTTCTTTGATACCCGAAATTCCTTTCAGATTCTCGAATAAATAATTACCTTTTTGCGTTGCATTCTCCATTAAATTCTCCGATTTCATTACATTCAAAACTGCCACAGCCGCCGCACAAGCCAAATGATTTCCGCCAAAAGTTGTGCCTAACATTCCAAATTTTGCTTTAAATTTGGGAGCAATTAAAACCCCACCAATTGGAAACCCATTACCCATTCCTTTGGCAGTGGTCATAATATCGGGGCGAATTCCTGAGAAATCGTGCGAGAAAAATTTACCCGAACGACCATAACCACATTGAACAGAATCTAATATTAAAACTGCCCCTGTTTTATCACACATCTCACGGGCAACTATTAAGAAATCATCAGATGCTACATTGATTCCGCCCACGCCTTGAATGCCCTCCACAATGACGGCACAAATCTCTTCCGTAACACCAGCACGCAAGGCTTCAACGTCATTGAAAGGCAGGAAAGTTACGTGTTCATCGTAATTAATTGGGGCAATGATAGATTTGTTGTCAGTAACAGCAACAGCCCCAGCCGTTCTACCGTGAAAGGCTTTTGAAAAGGCAATTACTTTTTTGCGACCATTGAAAAATGAGGCGGTTTTCAAGGCGTTTTCATTAGCTTCCGCCCCTGAATTACAAAGGAAAAGTTCATAGTCTTCATAACCCGAAAGTTCGCCCAATTTAGTCGCTAATTCTTGCTGAATTGGAATATTGACTGAGTTTGAATAGAACCCTAAATTACTCAATTGTTCGGTCAATTTATGGACATAGTGCGGATGCGAATGTCCAATTGAAATGACGGCATGACCTCCGTAAAGATCAAGATATTCGACACCATTTTTATCCCATAATTTGCTCCCAAGGGCTTTTACAGGTGTGATGTCGTAGAGTGGATATACATTAAAAAGATTCATTTTGTTATGGTAAAGGTTGGCACCGCAACGGCGGACCGTGTAGATGACGAAGATGCCTACGGCAACGCAGATTTAAGAGGATTTTCTTTTCTTTACTGCGAAATTATGCGAGCCAATTCTGTAATTTATTTAATTTAAAAATCTGCGAAAATCTGCGTTGCGAAGCATCTGCGTCATCTGCGTTCCATCATCTTACTTTACTCGGTTTTTTCCAAATTTGTAGCCCAAAGCACCATAAAACTGTCCGAACCAGAT
>JAYUIP010000255.1:0-8006 GCA_043765945.1 Arcicella sp. | reverse complement strand
GCAGACTCTAATTAACTTTGGCGTGTATAATTTTATTCATACTAAGGATTTATATAACTCGGAATTAAATATCAGACATTACGGAATTAAGACAAATTTTGAAGAAAAATTTACTTCCAAGGGTTTTAATATTAATTATTTATCCTGTCAATTTAACTTATAGAAAAAGGCATCTCAAAATATTTTGAGATGCCTTTTCACAATTTTCAATATACGAAACTACTTATTGATCAATTGAGCAAAGTAACTTACTGTTCTGACCAATTGTGAAACATAAGACATCTCGTTATCATACCAAGCAACAGTACGAACCAATTGAGTATCTCCCACATTCTGAACCTTAGTTTGCGTTGCATCGAATAAAGAACCGAAAGAGGTTCCCACGACATCACTACTTACAATTTCATCCTCATTATATCCAAAACTTTCATTTGAAGCCGCTTTCATGGCAGCGTTAATTTCCTCAACCGTTGTTTTTTTAGCTAACATAACTGTTAATTCAGTTAGTGAACCCGTTATAACTGGAACTCTTTGAGCTGAACCGTCTAATTTACCTTTTAATGAAGGTAAAACCAAACCAATTGCTTTTGCAGCCCCCGTTGTATTTGGAACAATATTTTCGGCTGCCGCTCTTGCTCTACGTAAATCACCCTTTGGATGAGGAGCGTCAAGCGTATTTTGGTCGTTTGTATAAGCGTGAACTGTCGTCATTAAACCGTTCACAATTCCAAACTGTTCTTCTAAGACTTTTGCCATTGGAGCTAAACAGTTAGTCGTACAAGATGCACCACTGATTACAGTTTCAGATCCGTCAAGAATGTCGTGATTAACATTAAAAACTACTGTTTTTGCATCGCCAGTTGCAGGGGCTGAGATTACAACTTTCTTTGCACCAGCTGTAATGTGAGCCGATGCTTTATCCTTATCCGCAAAAAAACCTGTACATTCTAAAACTACATCAACATCATGTTGTCCCCAAGGAATCTGAGCAGGATCTTTTTGTGCATATATTGTAACAGTCTCACCATTTACCGTAATAGTGCTATCGGTTGAAGTTACTTCTTGATCAAACCTTCCCTGTGCTGAATCGTATTTTAATAAATGAGCTAACACCTTTGGACTTGTTAGGTCGTTGATCGCTATTACATCAATACCTTCCATGTTGTAAATTTGGCGATAGACTAAGCGTCCTATTCTGCCGAAACCATTAATTGCAACTTTAACTTTTGCCATCTTGTAAGAGAATATAAATTTAGAAATTACTTGATTTAAATACTATACAAAAGTAATGGATAGTAAAAGATAATACAAACAGATTGAAATTTAATTAGGTATAATAATTTAGTATTACTAACTAATTAAATTAGTAATACTAATATTTTTTACGTTAAATACTAAAAATAATAGTATGAATCTCTTGGCTTACTAAATATCTATATGTTTTATATGATTGTATGAATTTGCACTTCGTATGACTAATGCACATTCATTCGCTTTCATTTAATTTGTATATCCCTGAGTTCTTTTCTCCATAAGTAATGTACATGACTTCATGGGCATACCATTGAAATAACATAACCAGAAGTATAGAATTTACATAATCAACATTTATGACCAACCCAGAAACTTAAATGTGATAAAAATGATAAGTCTTAACCATTTTCGAGTTTAGAGTGTTGTGTCAGCGTATTTATTTTAATCTATTAATTAACTCAATCCAAATAATTTTAAATAAAAAGCCTAACAGTAGGGTAGGAACTATTTCAGTTTTATTAATGGCATTACCTATGTGGTTTGTCAGCGTAGTATTTATGCAGTTAAAATAATTCTGGCTTAACGAGTTTATCAGCTATATTGAAAAAGAGAATTCTATGCAATATTTTCTAAATCATATCCCTGATTATTAATCGCATAGATATAGAGACGTTTTATATGTGATAACACGTACAAATAATTCAGTTGAAATTTCAAAGTTGATTTTTTAACTTACTGCCAATATGTCAGTTTGATACTTTTATCTTCATATAAATAATTGATTATTTAAAACCAAATATAATTCCGTCTTACGAAAATACTATTTATAGAAGTTGTGCAAACATCTGTATATCAAGTAGTTATAATAATTAATCTAATTTAATAATTAAGTCAAAAATTCATATTTTGAATCTTTAAAATAAAAATTTTGAATCTTTAAAATAAAACTTATATTCATTAAATTCTGTCGTATTCTTATCAAATTAATTCTTTTGTTTACTGTATTATCATCTAAATACTTTTACTTTGTACTTCAATTTAAAATCAATAAATACCCAATATTTAATGGAACAATTAAAAACTATTATTGAAAATGCTTGGGAGAATACCAGCCTCCGCTCAGCACAAGAAACAAAAACCGCTATTGAAACAATTGTGGAAATGGTTGATAAAGGAGAACTTCGTACGGCTCAACCTAACGAAGATGGAACTTGGACAGTAAACGATTGGGTGAAGAAAGCCATTATTATGTATTTCCCAATGCGTCAGATGGAAGTACAAGAGGTTGGAATCTTTGAATTTCACGATAAAATGAAATTAAAAAATAATTATGCTGCTCTGGGCGTGAGAGTTGTACCTCCTGCGGTTGCACGTTATGGAGCATATTTAGCAAAAGGAGTAATTATGATGCCTTCATACGTAAACATTGGAGCTTATGTGGATTCAGGGACAATGGTAGATACTTGGGCAACCGTTGGAAGTTGTGCTCAAATTGGAAAAGATGTGCATTTGAGTGGGGGAGTAGGCATTGGTGGAGTGTTAGAACCCGCTCAGGCAGCTCCTGTTATTATTGAAGACGGTGCTTTTATCGGTTCACGGTGTATTGTGGTTGAAGGAGCGAGAATTGGTAAACGTGCTGTTTTAGGTGCGGGTGTAACCATCACTGGAAGTTCTAAGATTATTGACGTAACTGGCTCCGAACCAGTGGAATACATTGGATTTGTGCCTGAAAATAGCGTTGTTATTCCTGGTAGTTTAACCAAAAAATTCCCAGCGGGTGACTATAACGTTCCATGTGCTTTAATTATCGGAAAACGCAAAGAAAGCACGGATTTAAAGACTTCTTTAAATCAAGCATTACGAGAAAATAATGTAACAGTTTAAATCAATGAGCAATAATCAATTAACATTTACCATAAATGATAATGCTTACAGATTGAAAATCTAAATTTTATTAATTGATTATTGCTCATTGACCTTAAAATCTATCCGCCACTACCAAATCCTTACTTCCAGCTACATATTTATAAAACCCTTCCCCAGATTTAATACCCCTCATTCCCGCTTGAACCATATTTACTAATAATGGACAAGGGGCATATTTTGGATTCTTGAAACCATCATATAGTACATTCATAATGCTCAAACATACATCCAAACCTATAAAGTCAGCTAATTGCAAAGGTCCCATCGGGTGAGCCATTCCCAATTTCATAACGGTATCAATCTCATTAACCCCCGCAACGCCTTCATACAATGAATAAATCGCTTCATTAATCATGGGCATCAATATTCTGTTTGCCACAAAACCAGGATAATCATTCACCTCCACGGGTACTTTTTCTAAATTTATGGATAAATCAAATACCTGTTTTGTCGTTTCCTCGGATGTTGAATAACCTTTTATCACCTCCACCAATTTCATAATCGGAACAGGATTCATAAAGTGCATTCCAATCACTTTATTGGGTCTCTTTGTTACAGAAGCAATTTTTGTAATTGAAATAGAAGAAGTATTACTTGCCAAAATGGTATGTTCTGGACAAAATTTATCAAGATTTCGGAAGATTTCTAATTTGATATTAACATTCTCAGAAGCGGCTTCAACCACCAAATCTGCATCGTAAACTCCCTTCTCTAATTCAGTATAAGTTTTGATGTTTGAAAGTGTTTTACTCTTCGCCGCTTCATCAATTGTTCCTTTCTTGACTTGTCGATCTAAATTAGCCTCAATCGTTTGTAGAGCCTTATCCACAAATACTTGTTTGATATCGATTAAAGATACTTGATAACCTTTTTGAGCAAATGTATGAGCAATACCATTACCCATCGTTCCTCCGCCTATTACTGAAATATGTTTCATTTTTAGTTGTTAATGTTTGAACGGGCGGCGAACCGCTTGTTAAATCGTTGTTAATTGTCAAAATTAACCGATAAATAGCAACAATTCAACAATTCACACTTCAACAATTAGTCCTTCACCTCCGCAATGACAATCCTCCCGTGTTCCAAAACAGGCTCAATCGTAATAACAACTGATTTTGAAGTAGGAGTAAGGCTTTTATCTGCCACAGAATCAATCGGAACTAATGGATTTGTCTCTGGAAAATAAGTTGCTACGTTCTTTACGGGGATATTATAAGGCACTACGATGAAACGTTGTACTTCCCTATGTATTCCCCCGTAGTAATTATGAAGATTGACTACTTGATAAGGTTTTAAATTTGCGTCAGTGATGTCTTTTTCATTCATCATAATTACTCTACGTTCGTTATAAATACCTCTATAACGATCATTTAAGCCATAAATAGTGGTATTAAATTGATCATGGGAGCGTATGGTCATCATTAAATATTCATTTTCCTTTAAATTATGTGAAGTCGGGGCATTTATCGTAAAATGTGCTTTCTGACTTACCGTAGTGAATTTTCCATCTCTGGGAGCATTCGGTAAGAAGAAACCATCATCATTCAAAACTCGTTGATTATAATTATCAAAACCTTCAAGTGTTTTCTCCATTAAATCTCTGATATTATCGTAATTACCAACTAAATTATCCCAATCTACTTGATATTTATTTGTATCAAGCGTTGATTTAGCCAATTCAGCCACAATCGCTATCTCCGAAAGTAGCTTATCGGTAGGAGGTTCGAGGATTCCTTTTGAATTATGAACAAAACCAATAGAATTTTCAACGGTAACAGATTGTGATCCACTCGCTTGAATGTCCTCATCCGTGCGTCCAAGCGTAGGAAGAATAATTCCAACTTTTCCATGTACCAAATGTGAACGATTCGGTTTAGTAGATACATGAACCGTTAAATCACAATTAATCATTGCCTTTGAAGTGTAATCGGTATCGGGCGTGGCTGAAAGGAAATTACCCCCCAACCCAAAAAACACTTTTGCCTTATTTTCATACATAGCCTTAATTGCCTCAACCGTTCCAAAACCATGTTTCTGCGGTGGCTTGAAACCAAAAACTTTCTCAACGCTATCCAATAATTTCTGAGAAGGTTTTTCAAAAACTCCAACGCTTCTATTCCCTTGCACGTTACTGTGTCCTCTTACTGGAAATGTACCCGCACCTTCACAACCAATACTACCTTTTAACAACAACAAGTTGACAACTTCTTGAATCGTAATTACAGAGTTTTTATGTTGCGTCATGCCCATTGACCAACAAATAACTATCTTGTTATTTACCGCCAAAAGGTCAGCAACTTCCTGAATTTTACTCAATTCTACGCCTGATTGAATCGCTAACTGCTCGACTGAATAACCATTCATATTGTCTATTAACTCCTCAAAACCCTCTGTGTTTGCATTAATGAAGAAATAATCAAAAACTTGACCGTTTGAGAGCTTATCTGCCTCCACCAAGAGTTTCATAATACATTTGATGAGTGCTAAGTCTTGATTTAGGTTTACTTGAAGATAAATATCCGTTAAAGTCGTTGCACCTAAAACCATATCACGAACGTCTTGCGGATTTTTAAAGGCTAATAGACCCGCTTCAATCAACGGGTTTATAGATACAATTTTGGCTCCATTTCGCTTTGCTTTTTCCAACGTTATTAACATTCGAGGAGCATTCGTTCCAGGGTTTTGACCCATGATAATTATCACCTCCGCCCTTTCCAAATCGTCTAATGTAGCCGACCCTTTTCCTAAACCAAGTGTATTCAACAAAGCACAACCCGAAGATTCATGACACATATTTGAGCAATCGGGCATATTGTTAGTTCCATACATTTTTGTAAATATTTGGTACAGAAATGCCGCTTCATTAGAGGTGCGTCCAGAGGTATAGAAAATTGCTTCATCGGGAGAATTCAGATTTTTCAAGGAATTACCAATATACTGAAAAGCCTCATTCCAAGAAATTTTCTCATAATGGGTTTGTCCTTCACGCACAATCATGGGAGAAGTCAGGCGACCTTGTTGTCCTAACCAATAGTCTGATTTATTTGAAAGTTCCTCAACTGAATATCTTTGAAAGAATACGGGCGTAACTTTTAGCGTCGTGGCTTCTTCGGCAATGGCTTTTGCTCCACTTTCACAATATTCAGCAATTGGAGAACGATGGTCTGGATCGGGCCATGCACAACTTGGACAGTCAATACCGTGTTTTTGATTGAGCTTGAATAGCGTTTTCATACCTCTACCAAAGGGCATCGCACCGAAGACGTGAATAACGGAAGTAGCAATGGCAGTAATTCCAACTGACTCATCAAAAGGCTTAGCAAGTTTAAGCCCAGTGAATTCTAAGGGGGTTTTTGGATTGATGTTGTTCATGATTGATTTGAGAGGTTGTTGTATTTAGACCACAGATTTTACAGATTTATTTTTATTGAACCATATACTTGTTGTTGTAAATGATGTTTCCTTTATACGTTTATTTTTAAATAATTTATCCGTGCAGATCCGTTACAGCAGCTAAATCCATGGTCTAATCTCTTACTCGTTCTTTTCCTGTATAAATATTAAACCGCTCATCTCTAAGAAATCCGATTAATGTAATTCCAAATTGTTCTGCCGTTTGAACGGCTAAACTTGATGGAGCTCCAATCGTTACGATAATGGAGATATTTGCCATGACTGCCTTTTGGATAAGCTCAAAACTGGCTCTACTACTCATCAGTAGGACTTTGTTATTTAATGGTAATACATCTTGCATCAGGGCATTTCCAATTAATTTGTCGAGTGCGTTATGTCTTCCGATGTCTTCTCTTACTAAAATAATTTTTCCAGATTCATCAAATAGTGCCGCTGCATGAAGTCCGCCTGTATATTCAAATACTTTTTGATGTTTAACCAAAGTATCAGTTAAGCCAATTATGTAGCTGTAAGTAACTTTCAGAGCATTTTGTTCAAGTATTTGTTTAGGTATATCGCAAATCATATTGTCGATGGCTTCAATGGATGCTTTACCACAAACACCACAGCTTGAAGTAGCGTAAAAATTGCGTTGGAGCAGTTTTGCGTTAAATGTAACCTCTGGCTCTGGCTTCAATTCTACTCTCACGATGTTCTCAGTAGCTTGTTTACCTGCATCTACACAGTATTTTACGCTTAAAATTTGATTGTAGGATGTAATGATTCCTTCCGAATATAGAAATCCCAAAGCCAATTCAAAATCATGCGTAGGGGTTCGCATCGTTACGGACACACTTCGTTGTTGGCGATTATCCATACTTCCAAAGCCTAAACGAATTTCCAACGGTTCTTCAACTGCTACTAAATCTGGTTTTTCTTCTGATCCTTCAAGTGTTACTTTAATTATGTTTACGGGAGCTACGACGTACATAAGAAATGATTAAATGAGTAAAGTATGCTTTTATTAGAATGTTATTGCAAATTTGTAGATAAAATCATTGAAATAGAAAATTAATACGAATGTTATACGAATCAGCACCCTTGCGATTGGGTCATTATAATCGCCTTGAAGTAATTAAAGAATTAGATTTTGGACTTTATTTAAACGGCTACGATGGCGAAGAGATATTGATTCCTCGGGTATATGTGCCAGAAGGTACGCAAATAGGCGATTTCTTAGAAGTATTCATTTACCGTGATTCAGAAGACCGTTTGATAGCTACAACCCTAAAACCCTATGCCACCGTTGGCGAATTTGCCTATTTAAAAGTTAAAGATGTAAGTAGATTAGGCGTTTTCTTAGATTGGGGACTCATGAAAGACCTTTTGGTTCCCTTCGGAGAACAAACACATAAAATGGGTTTAGGGCGTTC
>JAYUIP010000254.1:0-2849 GCA_043765945.1 Arcicella sp. | reverse complement strand
AGTTTTTTGATTTTATTACGCTTGACGATGGCGAAGCTCCTTTGATGGAGATATTAGCCCCCCTGACCCCCGAAGGGGGAGTTTCGGACTCAGCCAATTTGGGCGAAAGTATTCCAAAATCAAAAAGATGGACAACTTTAAAACGTACATTTGTCCTGCAAAACTCTCAATTTGAGTCTTTATCAGTTAATGCGGGGTCGAAAGCTCCCCCATCGGGGGCGGGGGGGGCTGTCGTTTACATTAACAACAGCAAAACGCCCGACTATAAACAATCCGAAGTCGGTACGCCCGATTATTCAGATTTATTATTGGATAAATACATTTCTGTTATCGAAATTGTAAATCCCATGCACCGAATGTGGAGCGATGGACGTTGGAATAAACTCACCATGGCTCACGGATGCTACTGGGGAAAATGCACATTCTGCGATATTTCCTTAGATTACATCAAACTCTACGAACCCGTTGCCGCCAATATCTTGTGCGATAGAATGGAAGAAATGATGAAACAAACAGGACAAAATGGCTTTCATTTTGTGGACGAAGCCGCACCGCCTGCCTTGATGCGTGCTTTGGCTTTAGAGATTTTGAGGCGTAAACTTTCGGTGTCTTGGTGGACAAATATTCGTTTCGAGAAAAGTTTTAGTCACGATTTATGTCAATTATTGAAAGCCTCTGGTTGCATTGCCGTTTCGGGAGGATTGGAAGTGGCATCTGACCGTCTTTTAGAACTGATTCAGAAGGGTGTAACCGTTTCGCAAGTTGCCCAAGTTACCCGCAATTTCACCGAAGCGGGCATCATGGTTCATGCGTATTTGATGTACGGTTTTCCAACGCAAACTGCCCAAGAAACCATTGATTCGCTTGAAATGGTGAGACAAATGTTTGAATTAGGAATTTTACAATCGGGTTTTTGGCATCAATTCGCCATGACCGCCCACAGTCCCGTAGGAATGAATCCAGAACATTTTGGAGTAAAAATTGAGAATCCAATTATTGGAGGTTTTGCCAATAATGATTTAGTGCACCATGACCCAAAAGGCACCGACCACGATACTTTCAGTTACGGCTTGAAAAAATCGCTCTTCAATTTCATGCAAGGAATTGGCTTTGATTTACCACTCCAAGAATGGTTTGAGTTCAACATTCCAAGAACAAAAATTTCCAAGAATTATGTCGAAATGGCCGTTTCGGAAGAAGAGGATTTTATCACAAAACCATCTTCAAAAGTTGTTTGGTTAGGTAAAAAGCCGATAGTGGTTTATTCGAGTTCTAAAAAAGGGGGGTCGGATCATCGCACGACAGCCACACTCAATTTTCACAATAAAAGGGAAGAAATTTCCCTCAAAACGAATAAAATTCAAGGTGATTGGTTGGCTGAAATTTTAGACTTAATTTCCTCCAAAAACAAGAAACTTTATACTTTTCAAGAAATACAAAATCACTATGAAAACGCTGGATTGAAAGATTTTGAGTTATTTTGGTACAATAAACCTGTGAATAGTTTGGGGGAGTATGGTTTGTTAGTTTTGTAAAAGACTAATTTATGAGATTAAATCAAAATTCAGATAAGAAAAGTCCCTCTAAATGGCTTTAGAAGGACTTTATAACAAGAAACATTTACAATTAATTTGGCATTATCACACTATCAATCACGTGTACTACTCCGTTTGAGCCTTTTAAATCTGCGGCAGTAACGTAAGCAGAACCACCTTTTTCGTCAGTAAGTTTAACTTTACCGTTCTCCAATGTCACGGTTAGTTTTCCACCACTTACCGTCGTTACAACTGCTTTTCCCATACCTGTCTTTACAGCTGCTATTACTGATGCTGCATCTAAGTTACCGCTAACAACATGGTAAGTAAGAATTTTTGATAAAGTTGCTTTGTTCTCTACTTTCAATAATGTCGCAACTGTTCCTTCTGGTAATTTTTCAAAAGCTGCATTGATTGGTGCAAAAACGGTAAAAGGTCCTTTTCCTTTCAATGTACCTACTAAATCAGCTGCTTTCACCGCCGCTACCAAAGTTGTGTGGTCGGCAGAACCGATGGCAATATCAACGATGTCCTTGGCTTGACTGAATGATACTAAGGGAGCAAATGCTAAAAATAAACCTAAAAATACTTTTTTCATTTTGTTTATTAGTTTAATTGTGAATATTGTATTTGAAACAAGAGAATATACTTTTTGTTTAAGTTTTTAAAAAAAGTCTAAACAAAAAGTCTTGCAAAAAAGTATAAAATTGTTAATTTTCTTAACGTTATTGTGTCCTTGCAGTAAATCAATTACCTTTATATTCCACAATTAAATCGTCAATAAATGCAATACCCACTTCTCTTTCAACCCCTTGATTTAGGTTTTACCACATTAAAAAACAGAATCCTGATGGGTTCGATGCACACAGGTTTAGAAGAAAGCAAGAATGGCTTTCATAAACAAGCCGCCTATTTTGCCGAACGTGCCAAAGGGGGCGTTGGTCTCATCGTTACAGGTGGCGTTTCGCCCAATCGTGCGGGTTGTGCTTTGCCTTTTGGCAGTAAACTTTCCACAAATTCAGAAGCTCGTGAGCATAAAATAATCACCGATGCGGTTCATGCTGAAGGGGGTAAAATTTGTATGCAAATTCTTCATTCAGGTCGTTATGCCTATCATCCTTTAGCAGTTGCCCCATCGGCTCTGAAAGCACCAATTGCCCCATTTAAACCTTGGGAATTATCAAGTAGTGCCATTAAAAGTACCATCAAAGATTTTGCAAATTGTGCCAAAAAAGCTCAAGAAGCAGGTTATGATGGGGTTGAAATCATGGGTTCGGAAGGATATTTGATTAATCAATTCATTGCGACTAAAAC
>JAYUIP010000253.1:0-2850 GCA_043765945.1 Arcicella sp. | reverse complement strand
ATTCAGTTTTTACATTTATATCAGGAGAAGCATTTTGATTTAGCACAATATCAAAAGTCCGTACAATATCAAATGAGATATTTTTACTACGCTGTTCTTTTAAAAGAAAATCTTGCTCATATCCTTCATAACAAAGGTCAAACTGTCCATTTTCTTTTCGTGAAACACTAATATTGAACCCATTATTGAAAAATAAACTTGTCTTATCTAAATACTTTTCAATTAAAATAGAAGAATCTGGTTTAGTTATATGAACTAAATTAATTATGCAATCCAAAACCGTACTCTTCCCACTCCCATTTATGCCCGATAAAATATTCACCTCTGGGTCTAAATTCCACTCAAAGTCATACCTTCCCCAAAGGTTTTTAATTTCTACTTTCGAGATATATTTAATGGGTTCGTTCATGTTTGATAATGCTTATATTCTGAAATTAGTAAAGTTCTCTTCACAAAGATAAACAAAATAGCCGTGTTGTAAATCATATCACAACACGGCTATTTTGGCAATGTTGTCAATCCATCAAGGTGCCGAGAAAATCTCTTTCATCGTATCTTCATACAAAAAACATCTTTCGTTCAAGGCATTTAGGGCTTCATTTTTGTATTTTCCGTGAATTAATAAGGAAATATTATGCTCTGATGCTCCGTAACAAATCATTCGGATGGGGATATTTTTCATGGCTTCCAATACTTTTATGGCAATGCCTTCTTTGTCTGCCGAGAAATTTCCGACAATACAAACGATGGTTTGGTCTTTATCAACTTCCTCTAAATCAGCGAATTGACGTAATTCTGACATGATGGCATCTAAATGTTCATCATTATCAATCGTGATAGAAACCGAAACTTCCGAAGTCGTAATCATATCTACGGGCGTTTTGTATTTCTCAAAAACCTCAAAAACTTTCCGCAAAAATCCGTAGGCATTTAACATTCTGGTCGAGTGAATGTAGATTGCCGTCAAATTATCTTTGGCAGCAATTGCCTTGATTTCACGGTCGGTGATGGTCTTGGTGGAAATCAACGTGCCATAAGCCGAAGGTTCCATCGTATTTTTCAAACGCACAGGTACGCCCTTCATTTTGGCGGGTGTGATGGTGCTGGGGTGCAAAATTTTTGCCCCAAAATACGCCAATTCAGCCGCTTCTTCGAACGATAATTCCTTAATTGGAAAGGTTTTTTTCACAATTCTTGGGTCGTTGTTATGCATTCCGTCAATGTCCGTCCAGATTTGTACTTCTTCCGCCACAATTGCTCCACCGATTAAGGAGGCAGTATAATCAGAACCACCCCGTTTCAGATTATCGACTTCTCCACGGGGGTTTCTACAAATAAAACCTTGCGTGATAAATATCTGACGGTCAGATAATTGCGAAAGAATTGCTCCTAATTTTTCTTCCGTAAATTTCAATACGGGTTCATTGTCAGCATCAATTAACATGAAATCTAAAGCGGGCAATAGAGCCGATTTTATGCCTTCCTCACGACAATATGCCTCGAACATTTGCGTTGAAAGCAATTCCCCTTCCGCCACAATTTCCTTTTCTTGTTTCAGTGAAAAAGGTTTAATATTAACTAAAGAACGAATAAAAGAAAACTCCTTTTCGACGATGGCTTTTCCTTCGTCTAATCCTGCTGATGTAGAATACAATTCCTTAATAAATTCCTCATAATGAGCATGAAGGGCATTTATTTTGTCAATTGCCTCGGCATCTTTATTAGTTTTCAGGGATTCTCCTATGGATATAAGGGCGTTGGTCGTACCCGAAAGGGCAGACAAAACCACTATTTTACGATTTCCGTCTTCGGTAATCAAATTTTTAATTGAGTGCATTCTTTCGGGCTTCCCGACTGATGTTCCTCCAAATTTCCAAACTTGCATTTTATTCTTTAATTACTGATTATCAATAAGTTGTATTTGTGACTGATAGTTTTTAAACTTCTCATCAGCTGAAATAATTGGTATTTTTTCATAAAAAGCGGTTGCAATAATTAATCTATCAAATGGGTCTCTGTGGTCTTCCACTAAATCAATTGAATGATAGGCGTTAATATGTTCATTTTTGATAGGCATAATTTGAAAATCTATCAAGCTGATTTTTTCAATCAAATCATTAATTGAAATCTCAAAATTGGGTAATTTATTCAATTTCTGTTTTATTGCAATTTCATACAGAGCAACCTGTGGAACGTAGATAATATTATCTGAATCTTTTAAAATAGCTTCAACTTTACTTGAAAGTTTCGGGTCTTCCAAAATTGCCCAAATCAGAATATGAGTATCAATTAAATACTTTTTCATGTCAATACATATATTCTTTTAAATCATCCAAAGGTTCATCAAAATCATCAGGAATTGAGTATTGACCTTTTAAAATACCCAATTTTCTCTCCTTTTTTGGTTCGTTTGAAAAAAAATTCTCCACTAAGACTATCACCCTAACAGACTGATTTGCTTTTAGTTGCGAACGAAAATTAGTCGGAATATCAATATGTTGATTATCCGAAAGTACAGTTGGAAATTCGATTGCTTGTAACATAATTTTGAAATTTAAACTGTTCGATTTACTCCGAAAACTCTTTATTCACAATCGTCTCTTTCACAATAAAAAGCGGTCTATTTTTTGACTGAAAAAACACTCTTAAAACGTATTCGCCAATCACGCCCAGAGCAAATAATTGTACGCCACTGAACAGAATAATAATGAATAAAAGTGATGTAAAGCCTTCGATAACTTCTTGGAAAAAGAACTTTTTAATGACAACGATTATGAAATACATCAAAGCTACTAAAATTGCCAAAGCTCCCAAACGTGAAACAAATTTAATCGGGAATTCACTAAAATT
>JAYUIP010000252.1:0-8040 GCA_043765945.1 Arcicella sp. | reverse complement strand
CCGTAACAAATGGCACTGTGGCAGGTTCAGTCACGGCAGACGCAACAGTTTGTACAGGCAGTAATTCAGGCACGTTAACTTTGGCAGGACATACAGGCACCATTTTACGATGGGAAACTTCAATTGATAATTTTGCAACGATTGTAACTATTACCAATACAACCACCACGCAAAATTATTTGAATCTTGCTCAAACGACTAAATACAGAGCCGTGGTTCAAAATGGTACTTGTACTTTAGCTAATTCAAGCCCTGCTACCATAACCATTTTAGCCCCTGCTGTACCTGTAGCCAGTGGAGTAACCATGACTTTGGGCGACCCAGCCGTAACACTTACTGCCACAGGTTGTTCGGGAGTAGGACTTGTGTTGAAATGGTATCAAACGGCTGATAATGCGGCAGTTACGATGCCAGTTGCACCATCTGCTACAACCCAATATTACGCAAAGTGTGAACAAACGGTTGGAGCAACTGTATGTTTGAGTGCCAAAAGCAACGATGCGATTTTAACCGTGATTATACCAAGTAGTGGTGTGATTGTGTACGTGAATGTTGTTAATATTGCTGCTCCCATTCAAAACGGAAGTTCATGGGCAACGGCTTATGGAAACTTACAAACTGCTCTTGCATCCGCTCCCACGGGTTCAGAAATTTGGGTGGCACAGGGAACTTATAAACCAACCAATACCAGTATAAAAACCATCTCTTTCAACATTCCGAGCGGTGTGATGGTTTATGGCGGCTTCGTGGGAACAGAAGTAAGTCAAAATCAAAGAAATTTCACAACAAATGAAACAATTTTGAGTGGTGAAATTGGTTCTGTGGCTAATATACAAGACAATTCGTTTCACGTAGTTTTCTTTGATGGAGCCAGTAACGTCACCCGCTTGGATGGGTTCACCGTTAGAGATGGGAATTCTAATTATACTCCTCCAAGTATTATTGTTTATCCGTCTTCAAGTGTTTTACCCGTTTCTAATAATGATGGTGGAGGAATTGCCTTAGATAATGGAAGTTCTCCAACAATTGCGAATTGCAAAATTCTTAATAACAAAGCCATCATTGGTGCTGGAATTTTTGCTACGAATAGTAGCACTCCAAGCGTTATTAATTGCACAATCATGGGTAATGAATCAACTTTTGGCGGTGGGGTTTACCATTTGTCAAGTAATGGAGATTATAAAAATGTATTGATTGCGGGTAATAAAGCCATAGGTGGAGGTATGTATAATAATATTTCCAGTCCAACTTTGACGAACGTAACCATTGCAGGAAACGGTGGAAACAACGGAGGTATTTTCAACTCAGCGAGTAGTCCGACGGTAAAAAACTCTATTTTGTGGGGAAATATTGGACCTTTCAACGACACCCAATCAACCATCACTTACAGCATCGTGGAGGGCGGATATACGGGCATTGGCAACTCGAATCTGAATCCACAACTGGTTAGCATATCTCCTTTTGGGTTGAGTCCAAATGTTTCAGGAGATTATCAATTAACCAACACTTCCCCAGCCATTGATGCAGGAGACAACGGAACTATTACGCTGACAGACAAGGATTTAATTGGAAATTTAAGGAGATACAACGGTGGAGTGGTGGACATAGGAGCTTATGAATTTCAAGGTGTTAGAATTGGGGCAACCGTTATTAGTATTGTGTCGGGTAATTGGGAAAGCAATTCAACTTGGGATATTGGCAGAAGTCCACTGGCAGGCGATAATGTGATTATTAACAACAATCACAACGTAACGATTTTGAATACAGGAACCGCAAAAAATGTAGAAATCAGAACGAATGCTAAGATAATTCATAACACGGCGAGCAGTAAATTGCAAACTGGGATTTGATAATTATAAGGTGAAATTATAGTAAAAAGGTCTTTGCAATGAAATGCAAAGACCTTTTTCTTTTTTGTAATTTATCAAGATAAAATATTAATTAAATAATTTATCTTTTTATTTTGTTTTGGTTATGATGCTTAGTAACTTGTATTTTTATATCTCCTATTTCCGTCAATGAAAAATATAATTACTCTTCCTCACCAAAATCGATTTTTGATAGTTAATCAAAGAAAGAAAATAAGTATATCTACTCAAAGCATTGTTATGCTTGAAGGGTATATTAACTACACACTTATACACTTGCAAGACGGCTCACAAAAATTGTATGCTCGTACATTGTCACACTTTCAGAAATTATTGATAAACGACCACTTTATCAGAGTTCATCAAAGTTATTTGGTCAATCCAATATTTATTCTTGATTATGATGAAAAAGGTAATCGTCTTTTTCTGGAAAACAACATCCAAGTAAACATTTCAAGACGTAAGAAAAAAAATCTATCTGCTTTTGTTTAATTGTAAATAAAATTTCTTCTTTACTATTTTACAATGCTACACAAAATACTAATCCACTCATTGAAACGTATAAAAATCCATTTTTTGTAATCTAAATATCATCAAACTTTATGCAACATTTCTCCAAACTAACATCCAAAGGCTTGTTGTGCAGAATGGCGTTTGTCTTTTTGCTCGTCTTTGCATCGGTTGCCTTAAAAGCCCAAACCGAAATTGCCTCAGCCAAAACTTATCTGACCGATAATGCTGAAAAATTTAAACTCTCCAAAACTGACATTAACAACATGACAGTTTCGAGTGCTTATCTATCTCCTTCAACAGGTTGGTATCACATTTATTTCAATCAAACTCATCAAGACGTTGAAGTATTTAATGCTTTAATGAACGTGACTTTGAAAAGTGGTTTAGTAGTAAACACTAATCACTCTTTTGTGGAAAACCTATCTGCAAGGGTATCAAGCGTGAATGTTACTAATGCTCAAGGCACAATTACGCCAACTAAAGCCATTGAACGAGCCGCTCAACATCTCAATTTAACTTCAACTGGAATAACCAAAGTTCAAGAAACGCCTTCTTCGCTTTCATCAGGCATAGTGGAGAAAGGCAAGTATTTGGATAAAAGTCTTTCCAACGAAAATATTGATGTCAAACTTTACTGGTTGCCTTATGAATCGGATGGGGAAGGAAAAAAATTCACTAAACTTGCTTTGACTTACAGCGTACGGATTGTTGAACCAGATAATAGTAATATTTGGAATGTACACGTGGACGTAAATACTGGCGAAATTCTTAGACAAATAGATGAGGTTATCCACTGTGATTTTGGCTTGCCAAACAAAGATGGACTCGCCCAAAGTCACGAAGGTCATGCTCATACCAAAAGAGAAGCAACAAATAGTATGTTGGTGGCTCCAAATCAATATAACGTTTTTGATTATCCGTTAGAAAGCCCAAATCATGGGGGTCGCACGGTCGTTTCAAGCCCATATACTCGTTTCTTACCCGCAACCATGGGTCCAGGAACAACCAATGGATGGCATAACGACGGAACAACTGATTACACAACCACTCGTGGGAATAATGTATTTGCCAAAGAAGATCTTGCCGCCGACAATGAAACTACCATCGGAGCAAGTCCAACTTCTGCGACCTTAGACTTTAATTTCCCTTATACTCAAGCTGTCAATACTGCCGCAGGAAACTTAAATGCTGCTATTACCAATATTTTCTATTGGAACAACGTTCTGCACGATATTCTTTGGCGATATGGTTTTGATGAGCCAAGTGGTAATTTCCAGAAAGATAACATGGCAAAAGGAGGATTAGGAAACGACTTTGTTTTTGCCGATGCTCAAGATGGAAGTGGAACCAACAACGCCAATTTTTCCACCCCAATTGATGGTGGAAATGGACGTATGCAAATGTTTATTTGGAGTAATGGAGGTTCTCCTGCCTACCAACCCGATTCAGATTTCGATAATGGAATCATTGCCCATGAGTACGGACACGGATGGTCAACTCGTTTGACGGGTGGACCTGCCAATTCATCTTGTCTTCAAAATGCTGAACAAGGTGGTGAAGGTTGGAGTGATTATGCCGCTTTAATGACTGCCACAGATTGGTCAACGCTTACCCCAACAATAGCCAGTGCCAACATTCCAAGAGGTATTGGAACTTACGCCATCGGGCAACCCATAACGGGAGCGGGTATTCGTCCGTTTCGTTATTCTTACGACAAAACAAATATTAACAATGCTGTGACTTATGGTGGTGTTCAAAATGCCATTACCTTCTCACAACCACATGGTATTGGCTCAATTTGGGCAACTATGCTTTGGGATATGACTTGGGAAATAATTTTGCAGGATGGTGTGATTGGAGCCAACAGTATCTATGACGTTCCTGCTAACATTGCGGATTATAGAGGAAACGTTGCGGCAATGAAATTAGTAAACGAAGGATTGAGATTACAGGCTTGTAGCCCGAGTTTTGTTCAAGCTCGTGATGCCATAATGCAAGCCGATCAGTTATTATTTAACGGACGTTATCGTTGTGCCATCGGAAAAGCCTTTGCCCGTCGTGGATTGGGTTATTTGGCTTCATCAGGCATAACTTCAAACGATAGAGCAGTTAAAGAAGACTTTACCGAATTCCCAGTAGCACCCCTTAGCTCGCCAGCATTAATAACTGTTTGTTCAGGACAACCGTTTACTTACACAGCAACGACAAATCAAGCAGGAACTTTTACGTATTCATGGACACGTGCAAATGCAGCGGGTATTAGCACTCCCCCTGCCAGCGGAATGGGAGCAACCATTACTGAAACATTAATTAATTCAACCAGTAATCCAGTAAATGTTACCTACGTAATAAGTATCAATCAAACAGGAGCAGCAAGTGCAGGATGTTCATCGTCTTCATTTCAAACTATTACTGTATCGGTTACGCCAACTTTGATAGCAACTCCCTATTCAGTTTGTCAGGATGCCACCGTGCCAAGCGGACAAGGTTTATCTGTTCCAGCAGTGAGTGTTGTGACAACAATTAATGGAACAATTATAGCAAGTAATCCTTCTTATGTACGTCCAGATGGGGATAACGTAACGGTCTATGCACCAGGTTTTAATGTTTTGTATAAGGCTCATTATTTTGTAGCACCATCGTCAGGGGCGTTTACTTTTACCACGACAGGTGGAACAATTACGGATACTTATCTTGCGTTGTACCAGAACTCTTTTGACCCAGCTAATCCAGCTACAAACTTTGTGAGGGGTGATGATGATATTTCTTCAACAGTTTTTTTCTCTTCAATAACACAAACGCTTACGGCAGGAACTACTTACATTATAGTAGTAAGTGGTTGGGCAGCTTCTGTGACAGGAACATTCACCATGACATCCAGCCCAGGAATTTCCATACAACTTAATCAGTGGTATGCCACACAAACGGGTGGAACGCCATTGGCTACCGGCAGAATATTTAATCCAGTTGGAGTGGCAGGTTCGGGCGTTCCAAATACAAGCACCGCTGGAACGACTACTTTTTATGTTAATGATTTGAATCTTTCAACAGTTTGCCGCTCGCCAGTTAATTTCACGATTGGTTCAGCAGCAGGGTCGGTAACCGCCGATGTTGCGTCGGTTTGTTCAGTAAGCAATGCAGGTACATTAACCTTATCAGGACATTCTGGAACCATTATTCGGTGGGAATCTTCAACAGATAATTTTGTGACAAATACGCCCATAGCGAATACCGTTGCAACATTAGCTTATACCAATCTTGCCCAAACAACGCAATACAGAGCCGTTGTACAAAGTGGAACTTGCGACCCTGCCAATTCATCTGTTGCCACGATTACGGTAACTAATACTTCAGTTGCAGGTACGGTGACGGGTAGTGCAAATGTTTGTTCAACTGCAAATACTGGAACATTAACACTAACAGGTTACACAGGAAGTATTACGGGTTGGCAATCTTCAACGGATAATTTCATGACCAATACGCCAATTACCAATACTACGGCAAACCAAACTTATACCAATCTTACCCAAAATACCCAATTCAGAGCCCTCGTTCAAAACGGAACTTGTGATGCCAGTAATTCGGTTCCTGCCACCCTCACAGTATCAACTTTGTTGGCTGGAATAGTTACAGGAAGTTCAACAGAATGTGCTTCAGGTAATTCAGGTACGTTACTTTTAACAGGTTATGCTGGAAATATTATTCGTTGGGAATCTTCAATAGATAATTTTACAACAATCGTAAATGTTGCCAATACAAGTTTAGTTCAATTATATAGCGGTCTTACTGTCACAACAAAATTTAGGGCAGTAATTGGTTTAACGGGATGTGCAGAAGTAAATTCAGCCCCCGCAACTATCACAGTGAGTCCTGTGGCAGTGGGTGGTTCTGTAACGAGTAGTGCATCGCTTATTTGTCAGGGAACACAACTTACTTTAACGCTTTTGGGTTCAACAGGAAGCGTTTTTGGTTGGCAGATTTCAAATAATAATTTTCTTTCAGCAACTAATATTAACAACACAACTACAACATTATTGTCAACTCCAAACCAGAGCGTATTGTATCGTGCAGTACTTAGTAGTGGCGTTTGTGCATTGGCTTTCTCGAATCCAGTAGGTATTCTTGTAACACCAGTACCAGTATTATCAGCTCCAACCATAACGCAACCAACTTGCACAACGCAGGGAAGTATTGTTGTTAATGCTACGGGTGTGGGTTCTACGATAATAAATGGAACATTAACAACAGGAGACCCTGCTCAAACCAACAGACTAAGTCGCAGTGGTGTGACTTCGGGTTGTGGAACGCCAAAAGCAAATCCAGGTACATTTGCGGGAACGGGTATCATTTTTGACAAATATACTTTTACCAATCCATCTACATCGCCAGTGTGTATTTCTGTGACACTTCAAGCTACTAATGGTGGTAATATGCTTGCGGTACTATATTCTACTCATGTTCCAACTAATCCAAGTACTAATTACTTGGCAGATTTTGGCAGTAGTGGATTTCAGACCACATTCAGACATACTTTGGCGGGTAATGCAACCGTTGATTTAGTGGTAAGTTCGACGACAAGTAATGTGACTCTTCTTGGTGCTTATCGTTTATCAATTGATGGCTTAACACCAATTCAATATAGCATTGATAATGGCACAAATTGGCAGAGTTCTAATACATTCAGTAGTTTATCGCCTGGTTCTTACAATGTAGTTTCACGGTCAGCTTCGACTAATCCTAATACTTGCCCTGTTTCATTAACAACTAATCCTGTGATTTTATCAATCCAAGGGTCAAGCGTTGGGGGAACAATTTCAGCAGATGCGACAGTGTGCAACGGTACAATTGCATCTGGAACATTAACATTAAGTGGACAAACGGGTAATATTGTGCGTTGGGAATCATCAACGGATGGCTTTGTGAGTAACATTGTTCCAATAAGCAATACGGTTGCAACGTATAATTACAGTGGCGTTGCGCAAACAACTCAGTTCAGAGCCGTTGTGAAAGATGGTGTTTGTGCGGAGGTTAATTCAACATCAGCAACGATTACAGTTGTAGTTCCTCCTGTGCCAGTGGCAATTGGTGCAACAATCACAATGGGTAATTCTATAACATTAACCGCAACGGGTTGTTCAGGTGCAGGATTTGCTTTGAAATGGTTTGAAACCCTTGGGGATGTGGCAGTTACGATGCCAGTTTCACCAACTGCCGACAAACAATATTACGCCAAATGTGAACAAACCGTTGGAGCGTTAGTGTGTTTGGGAGTAAAAAGTAATGATGTTATGGTAATGATTACCAACAAAATATTTGTCGATATTGCTAAAATAGCTGCCCCAATTCAAGATGGAAATACGTGGGCAACGGCTTATGGAAATCTGCAAACTGCGGTAACAGCATCAACAGCAGGGCTTGAAGTTTGGGTAGCAAAAGGAACTTATAAACCAACCACTACGACCACAAGAACAATTTACTTTAATGTTCCAAGTGGTGTGACAGTTTATGGTGGTTTTGCAGGAACAGAAGCAACGTTAACTGACCGTAATTTTAGAACAAATGTTACAATTTTAAGTGGTGATATTGGAACTCCAACTCTTGAATCTGATAATAGTTATCACGTCGTGGTTTTTAATGGTTCAAGTAATACCACCGTTTT
>JAYUIP010000251.1:0-2857 GCA_043765945.1 Arcicella sp. | reverse complement strand
TTTGGTTGGAACATGAATTTGAATTTTTGACGGGAACTTTGGGGGCTTTATTTATTGCCACCGCATATTTTTTTAATTGGAAATATAAAAAACAATGTAGTTGCTAAATTTATAGAAAAATATATTAAAAACCCTCTCAGTATTGAATTGAGAGGGTTTTTGTTTGCTAATGAAGGATGTTTTGTCACTAAGACACCAAGGCTTTAAATAAAAAAGTATGAAACTTAGTGCCTTAATGTCTTTGTGGCAAGATTAAAAATTAACCCCAAAACGAATTGCCATTCTGTTTAAATTATAATCCGTTTCGGTTATGTATGGAAATTCAAGAGAACCCGTTGTAATCTTAGTATGATAAAGATTTCTCTTATAACCAATACTCAAAATAAAGTTAGCATTTCCACCCGTAGGAATCAATAAACCCACCATCGGACTGATTGCTAAACCTCCATTAATTTCCTGTCTTTCATTGGATTTATCATTCAACCACATAAAACCATATCCTGCATCAAATCCTGCAAAAGTCTTTACTTTTTTCACTTTTGAATCTCCCGAAGAAACCCGAAGACCCAATGAAATCGGAACAATTTGGTATTGACTAAACCAATCTATACCTGTTGTTATACCAAGAGATAAATTTTTATAAATCTTAACCCCATTATAGGTTTGGATGGTGAAATTTACCCTCGAAGGAATAGTATTTCCGTAAGTAGAATTATTGTAGTAAATCTGATATGACTTACCAAATAATCCTCCAAAATCAGTGTAATTGACGTGATTATCTTTTACAAAATTCTTAAATGAAATTTGCTTTGTTGCCTCCTGGGCGTATGTGAGCATACAAACGAGCAAAAGCATGAGGGTAAGTATCTTTTTCATATCGTGTATTTTGAAGTTTCCTTAATTATTTATTTTAACCGAAATCTTACTCAACAACTTCAAACTACTTGGATTTGAGTAATCGTACTGATATAAACCATCTTTTCCAATTAGCATCAAAGTGTTATTCAACGGAATTACGTCATAGGCATTCATGTCCTTAAAATGTTGTAATTGTTTGATGTCCATGATGTTAGTAGCATCAAAAGTTTTCAATCCAGTTTTTCCTTCACAGATAAATAATTTTTTATTATCAATCCCCAGACCATAAGGACTATCCATCTGATAGACTTTTTTCAAGATTGGACTTGCTGGATTTGAGACATCAATGACATCTAATTGATTAGAAATTGCTCCCCCACAACGAGAAAAATTATCAATTGAACGGAGGGTTACGTAAGCAATATCATTCTCAACCACCACAGGGTCACAGGCACGGGCGTGGTCGAGACGTGATAAATAAATAGGTTTCAGCGGATTTTTATTATCCCAAATCTGTACGCCCGTAGTTGTTCCTAAAAATAATTTATCTTTATACGGAAAGATAGTTTCAATGCCAAACCCCAAATTTAAAGAGCCATCCTTTATTGGATTTGAGGGATTTTGAAGGCTAAATAACTTCATTTCACTCTGCGAAACAGCGTATAATCGTTCATTGACAATGGCAAAACGAGAAGTTGAACCGCTTACACCATTGGTGGTTGGAGAAGTAGAAGATTTAGTAAGTGAAGAACTAAAACTTGCACCGTCCCAGAAACTACTACTTCCGTAATAAAGTTGCGACTGTTGTTGTTCGCAAGCCACTTCTTGGGTTGTAGTAAACATTTTATACCTCGAATCATAAATGGTTTGGTCGTTGGAATTATAGTTCCAACCAATGCCATCGACTTGTCCATTAGAAAAAACTTCCTTTGTTCTTGAAACCTCCTTTACATCTTTCGGATTACTGATATCAAAAGCCACAAAATCAGTATAACTATCAGCATAAAGGATATTTCCCTTTACGGCAATATCAACATTTCCTAAAATTTGAATAAACGAAATTGCTTTTGGAAAAGAAGGATTAGAATTATCAATAATATGAATACCTTTCTTTACTTCATTGATAAACAGATAGTTATCTTTCACATAAATCTTCCCAGGGTTTTCCAAATCTTGGGCTGGAAGGGTTTTAATGCCCGTTCGCAACTCGTTTAAAGTTACTCTGACTGATTCCGTACCTCTATACGTTACGGTTTGCACGCAGTTGTCCTTACAAGAAACAAAAGCGGTGGCTAACGCTGCCATAAGGAGCGTTTTTGATAGAAATTTTTTCATGATATTTAAGAATTAATTGTGTTTACTGATAAACTCCAACTCCCCCAGAAATTCTAACCTTATCCCAAATTGACTTTTTCTTAGATTTAGGTTTTGGAATTTCGTAGTATGGCGTTTGTTCAAAAGGTACGTTTATGGATGGATTCATTAATTCAGAGTTGACTTTTTTAATAGCCATAATCGGACTCATGAAATCAATGGAATCGGTAATGATTCGCTCTTGATTTTCGGGTATTTGAGTAATGATTTCAGGCTCACTAATTGGTTCAATTACTTCTTCTTTTTCGGAGGTAAATACTTTTTTAATTGGCGTTTTTTCTTTGGGTTTAATAATGCGTTTTTGTTCCATTTCTGGAATTACCTTTTCTATTTTATTTTCTGTAATAACCATCTTATTTTCAACAACTTGTAATACATTTTTTTCTTTTTTATTACCCATAAAAAACCACAAACCACCAATCAAAATAACCGCTGAAATAATTCCAGTGTAGTACAAACCACTGTTGGGTTTGGGTGGATTGAGCGTTTCTAATTGTGAGTCAATTTTCTCCCATACCGCCTCTGATGGTGGCAGTGAGGCATCATCAAAAGCACGTTGCCATTGTTCCTCGAAAGAATTATTTGTATTATTTTCCATTCTCTATTTTACCGATAACATACGCTG
>JAYUIP010000250.1:0-2859 GCA_043765945.1 Arcicella sp. | reverse complement strand
GGCTTTACGTTGGATTTTGCAACACGAAGCGGTGAGTACAATCATTCCAGGGGCATCAAAACCTGAGCAAGTTTCTGCCAATGTGGATGCCTTGAATTATCCAGATTTAAGTGAGGAACAACTATTTAATATCAATGCGGTTTATGATAAATATGTCAAAAAATCAGTCCATCAATTGTGGTAAAAATTAACAAAAAAATGAAAAATACAGTTAAAATTCTAATTTTTGTCTTGTCAATTTTGACAATTCAGCCATTCGTTTTTGCTCAAAAAAGCAAATCTCAAAGCAAGAAAATTTATAATGCTCCTTTTGGCGTTCAGGGTTGGACGTTCAGGAAACAATTTCCTACTGACGGAGCCGTTTCAACCCTTAATTTAATCCAAAGAATGGGCATCACGGAGTTGGAAACTGGAGCGGCAAAAGGTACAACCAATGAAGAGTTTAAGAAACTTTGCCATGATAGAGGCATCACGATTCCATCCACGGGGAGTAGTTTTGAAGACCTTGAAAAAGACCCTCAAAAGATTATTAAAAATGCTAAGGAATTAGGTTCAAAATTTGTCATGTGTGCGTGGATTCCTCACAAAGGCAATAATTTTACGATTGATGATGCCAAGAAGGCAGTACAAGTTTTCAATTCTGCGGGTAAAATCTTGAAAGAAAATGGGATTACTTTCTGTTATCATCCACACGGTTTTGAATTTCGTCCTTATGAAAATGGGACGCTTTTAGATTATATTTTTCAAAATACGAATCCCGAAAATGTGTCTTTTGAGATGGATATTCTGTGGGTGCTTCACGGCGGAGGAAACCCCGTTCAATTACTCGAAAAATACGGAAATCGTTGGAAATTAATGCACGTGAAAGACCTCAAAAAAGGCGTAATTGGCGATTTTTCTGGAGGAACTCCTGCCGAAAATGACGTGGTTTTAGGAACGGGTCAGGCAGACTGGAAGAACATTTTTAGGGTATCAAAAAAGATTGGCATTAAGCACTATTTTATTGAAGATGAAAGCGAGCATGAGGTTGAAAATGTCCCTTTGAGTATTGAATATTTAAAGAATTTAAGGTAAAATAGTTAATTACAAGTTTCCTAAAAGGCTAATAATCTATTAAAACTAACAGATAGACCCATAAAATTTGGACTCATTAAAGAAATTCATAGAAAATTATGTTTCACTTCCTTCAAACGAATGGAAGCAAATTTCTGAATGTTTCGAGCAACTAAGTATAGAGAAAGATAGATTGATCCTACAAGAGGGTAAAACTTGCAAATACCTTTATTTTCTTGAAAGTGGATTACTACATTTTTACATCAACAAAGATGGAAATCATATCACTAAATTTTTCACGGAAGCACCCTATTTTTTTACCTCACAGTCAAGTTTTAATGCTCAAAAACCTACCAGTGAAAATATTCAAGCCATAGAGAAGTCAGTCGTTTGGCAAATTTCATACGAGCAAGTGAATGAACTCTATAAACTCAAAAGTTGGACAGAATTTGCCAGAAAAATTATCCAAGAAGTGCAGTTTTTTACCGAACAAATCTTAGAAGAATTGCAAACTGAAACAGCGGAGTTTCGCTACGAAAAAATGCTTAAAAATGAGACTGAATTGCTAAAACGGATTCCTCTAAAAATCTTGGCTTCCTATTTGGGCATTGCCCCACAATCTTTAAGTAGAATCAGAAAAAAATTGATGACTTAACATAGGTGCAGTAGTTTTTTGTTTTCAAAATAGAACTTTGTGAAAACATTCACATTTTATCTTAAAAATGAAGCAAAGTAATCATCATTTCAGTTTCACAATACCCATAAACGCAACAAAGGAAAACGTTTGGCAAACATTGATTGATGTTCAAAATTGGCATCAATGGGATACAGAAATTCTTGAAGCGAACCTTGAAAGCACCTTTGCAGAAGGTGCAAAAGGAACAATGAAACCCAAAACGGGACCAAAATTGAAGTTTTATATCTCGGAAATTATCCCCAACCAGTCCTATACCTTCAATACCATTATGCCCGTTGGCGAACTTGTTATTAAGCGGAGTTTGACAACAATAAACAATAAAATTCATTTTACGGATGACATTGAATTTACAGGGTTTCTAAAATACATTTTTGGATTTATGCTTGGCGGAAAATTTAGGAAAGTGCTACCAGAGGTAATGTTAAAATTCAAAAAATTAGCAGAAACTAAATGAAGGCGGTTGTTTGATAGCAGATTAGGGATTGGAAGAACATTAAACGCTGATAAAAATCTAATTTTACCCGTCTTGAAAACAGGAATTGGAAGAACATTTTAAATAAAAAAGATGATAGCTCTAAAAATAGTTTATGTAGCAAACATAATGGTTGCGGGTTGGATAAGTATTACTTCTGTTTTCAATCCAAATAAATCTGCCATAACCGTTTTTCAAAATGCTTATCAACCAACGGAAGTAATTCGGCTCGTTGGTTGCTTGTGGTTATCAATCGCAATTTTATCAATTTTGGGGTTGTGGCGACCCATCTCATTTTCACCGATTCTCTTGGTACAACTCATTTACAAAGGAACTTGGCTTTTTGTGGTTGCTTTACCTGCCATTAGAAATAATCAACCTTATCCGTCAGGAATGGCATTATTTTTCTTGATTTGGGTTTTAGCTCTACCATTTATTATTCCATGGACAGAGTGGACGAAGTGACAAAATCAATGAGAAAAAACTTGGTAGGGGGTTGTCAAACCTTCGCCCCTTCCCAACCCAAAATAGCCTTTTTTCGATATTCTCCCCACCGATAATTTCCTGTTGTTCCCACCTTTTGAATCACTCGATGGCAAGGAATCAGATAGGCAATATTGTTCGCACCAATGGCAGA
>JAYUIP010000249.1:0-2871 GCA_043765945.1 Arcicella sp. | reverse complement strand
AACTATTTGATTCTTTCGGATAGAAGAAATGACTCAAAGTACCCACAATATGATGAAATCCTTTTCGAGGTACAAAACCAACTTCTGAGGTGTAGTTTTCACCTACACGGGTGTAATTTAGGTTAATATCCCAAATTTTAGTCACGTAGGCGAGGCTTGCGTAATGAGTAAAATCATCGGTAGTTTCTTGGGGTGTAAATGCTTTCATAATGGCGGCTTTACCCGTCCAAGTATTGCTTTTTGAGGCTAAATTATACTGCAAAACTACATTTCTATTATACTGATTAAATCCTTTTTTAGAATTCTCTAATCCAAACCCAATCCCTTCTTTATTAACAATCATCATGCTGATGTTGGAGCGTGAAAAAAGTTTTCGTTGCAGGGCAAAAACCGAGTAATTGTAGGTAGGAAGCCCTACAGACGTATCTTTGTTAGCACTCGTTTGGATATTCAGTACACCGATTCGCCAATCATTTCCCAACTTTCCGCTCAATCTTGCACCGTATTGAATGGGCGTTCCTAAGCCAATTCTACGGGAGAAGAACGGACGAGTTTCCATACTACCAAAACTGTTAAAAATATCCGAATTTTCTAAGAAAAACTGACGACGTTCTGGAAAAAATAACTCAAAACGATTGAGGTTTGTAACTTGTTGATCCACATCAACTTGCGAGAAATCAGGATTCACCGTAAGGTCAAGATTTAAAGATGGCGAGACAGCAATTTTAGCATCACCACCGATGTCTTTTCGGAAAACGGCGTCATCATTTTTCTCAAAATTCTTACTAATTCCACCTAAAACATAAGGAATAACGGAGATATTGGTTTTGGGTGCTGGGGGAGGATTATCCCAAACGAGCGTTCCTGTGTAGGCAAGCGTAATCGAAAAAAACTGACGTGGAACGGGAGCCCAAGAAGATTTTTCATTTGAACCTAAATCTAATCGACTAAGGTTCATTCCCCAATTGGTTTCGCCCGCTTTGTAACGAAGTGAACTGAAGGGAATTGCCATTTCCAAAATCCAATTCTGACCATCAAAACTGGTTTGAGAAATCCAACGATTATCCCAGTTTGGGTTGAGGTTTGTGCCTTCACCAATTTGTCCATCAAATTGAGCACCAGCCGCATTCGTCCCGAAAACCCATCCATTTGTTAAGTCATTAAAAGGTTCAAGAATGAGCCAAATATTATCATTTCGACCAAAATTAAAATCTCTTTTTAATGATTCTACGATGTATGGAGCTTGTTTTTGTTGAGAATTGATGACTGAGAAATAAAGATATTTTTCGTCGTAAGTGAATTTTGCCAACGTTTTACATTTGGCACGAGAAGTATCAGCGGGCGTAATCATCCAGAAGTCCGTTGCAGATTCGCAACGTTCCCATTGAGGTTCATCCAACTTGCCATCAATCCTGATTTCTGAGGTGGCTTTGTTGATGTGATACTGATATTTTTCGTTAATTTTTTGGGCTGAAATGGTCAGGCAGGTAAACGATAAGGACAAAAATAGTAATAGTTTTTTCACTGAGATTGATTTGTTTGATGATGATTTATAAGACAAAGGTATCTCAATTTTACTGTTTTTAGTGCTTATTTATGGGCTGGTGACAATACATTTAATTGCTTTCAAGATTACGATTTGCTTGACGTATATGTCTTTCATTGTGAATGATTAAAAATTGCAGAGCATCATTTAGATTTAGTTTCAGAAATTTTGCCACTGAAATTGGTATCCTGATTTGTTGAATATCTTTGGTTCTGGCAATATTTAAAATTTGCAATAACCTTTCTTGATGATTAATGAACTCCGCAACGGTGGTTTTTCCATCAAATTGATTGGTAGGAACATAATCTTTAAAAGCTCTAAACTTTTTTGTACCAATTTCGGGATTCATTGAACTAATTGCTTTACGACCAAGCCAAGTGCTTTTTATGAATATTTTTTCCTGATTATCAATACTTTGTGATAATTTTTTTTCAAATAATGGTAAATAATAATCACCGTATTTATTCAAATGTTCCAGACAACCTGCAATACTCCAACCGCCTATAATTGAAGGTTTTTGCAGTATTTCAGTACTAAGATTTTGATACTTTTCAACGGCTTGTTGCAGATGATTTTCAACGTGATTTTCTAAGTAATTAATGAGTGTTAATTTGTCAGTTGTTTCCATGATTTTGTGAAAATTAATTTACAATTTATGCCACAAATTTGAAGAGATAATTTTTAAGAAACGTTGGTATTTACCAAGATCTACATTTTCACGGAGTTAACCAACTTACTGAAATTAGTGGCATCAATACCAATATAACTGGCAAGATATTTATGAGGAACAATTTGGAGAATATGTGGACTGCGTTGTAATAATTGCTTAAATTTTTCTTCGGAAGAGAAACATTGAATTTCGACTAATCGCTCTAAAACTCCTGAAAATGCACCGATTAGCCCTTTTTGCAAGAGAGATGAAATTTCGAGATTGCTGTGAGCTAATGTTTCTACTTGTTGAAAAGAGGCTCTAAGAAAAGTGGAAGGACTAAGGGTTTCGTAATAAAATTTAGAAGGTTTGTGGTTCATCATAGAGTCTAAAATACCTCCAAAATTGCCCGAATACGTAAAAAGTAGAGTGGCTTCACGGTTCTGTTCATCCAAATAATACATTCTTTGCAAGCCATCAATGACGAAATATAAATACTTTTCCTCCGCTCCTGCGTATGTTAAAATCTCCTTTCGTTTGGAAGAAATTGGTTTTAATAAGGCATAGAATTGTTCAAAATCATCTTCTTTTAGAGGATGAATATTGTTGATTGTTTTAAGAAGTAAATCCTTTGGTTCCAATATTTAAAATTCTTTTAAAATAATCAATTTATTTT
>JAYUIP010000248.1:0-2883 GCA_043765945.1 Arcicella sp. | reverse complement strand
TATAAAATGAAAGATGATATGAGTCGCATTACGGGAATAAAAGGTTTAGAATCAGGTAGTTACTATCAGCGTTTAGTTAGATTTTTTGAGAATTATTCCACTACTCGGCTTTTTCTTGACTTACTTTTATGGGCTTTGACAACTGTAATTAAAGAAGTAGATAATTTTTTTTGGACGGTACAGAATGGAAAATTGGTTCTTTTGAATTGCACGTTTTAGTATTGGCAGCCCAAGTAAATGGTATTGCCATTCCTGTTTATTTTAAAGTGTACGAACACAAAGGTGTACTTTCCGAAACAGAGCGAATTAATTTTATTCGTAAAGCACTCATTATCATAGATTTAGAGGATAAATTATTGGTTGCGGATAGAGAGTTTATAGGGAAAGAATGGTTAGGTAGTTTGATAGAGATGAAAGTTAATTTCATCATTCGGTTACGCAAGAGAATGTACCAAAGTTACATAGAGTTAAGCGGTTATAGTTATCAAAAATTAGAAAAGAAAGCCTTTAAAAAAGGGTATTCACAAGCAGTTTTGAGATGGGGGGACAATGGTACAAAATCGAAATGTGGAAGTCTACCATTCAAGACGAACCTATTATCTATTTAATTACCAATATTTTACATCAAAAAAGAATTGGAAAGCAATATGCCAAACGATGGAAAATTGAATATTGTTTCAAGCATCTAAAAACTAACGCAGCTCTACTGTGGGAATCAATCTCGAAGATATGTCACTAACGGATGTAAAAAAAATAAGATTGATGATTGCCTTGGTCATAGTAGCTTATATTATGGCGGTTAGAGAAGGTATCATTCAACAAAAACTTCAACCGGTAAGAATTATAAAATATAAAAATGGAGATAGACTGCCGGCTGTATCTCTTTTTAGAAATGGACTGCAAGTAATTAGTAATCAGATTATTAGCTGGATAGATTTTGATAGATACTTAGCTGTGATTAAACCTAAAAAGTATTCAATCGTACAAATTGTATAGTAGTATTAAACAGTCTTTAATTACAAAAACTTAAATTCAAGTTTGAAATGCAATCTATCAAATTGATAGATTAATATTATAATTTTCAATAAAATTTGGGGTTAGAAAAGTGTTATTTTTGAGTGTCTAATTCTTAAATAACATGAGAAAATTCGCTCAACTAACCCCAGACCAAAGGTACAAAATTGATGTTCTATTTAATTTATCAACTGGTTTAAATCAGAAACAAATTGCCGAGCAAGTTGGCATATCTGAATCAACTCTTAGTCGAGAATTAAGAAGGAATTCACGTCCAAGAGCAGGTTATGAGGCTAAAAAAGCTCAAGAATTTGCTCAAAAACGCAGGTCGAAAAAGCCTTTCAAAATCAAAGGAGTTCTCGAAAAAACAATTCGAGAACAGCTTGATCAGGAATGGTCGCCTGAACAGATAGTTGGTCGAATGGAAGTCCAAAAAGGCGATGAAAACAGCCAATCTGTTTCAATTGAAACGGTCTATCAATATGTTTATCGTCAACACAAACAGGGAGATAAAATCTATGTTAAACTGCGTAGAAGACATAAAAAGAGGCGGAAAAGGCAAATTGGGACACTAAGTTTCGTCCCTTCGTTCTTTGACATATACGGTTAAATTTTGCAATTTTTCTTTTGAAAGATTAGTGGCAATATGTATTTTAATGGCTTTATTTCCAATAAAAATGATCTAAAGGCACTTTGTAGGGTCGAGTTTTATTTCAACATATTGGCTTTTAAATTGTAGTCCAACACTAAATCGCTCTCCAAAGAGGGCAATTTGTCCAGTCTTTGAGACTAATCGGATGTAGATTTTTTGAGCTAAAAAATCATAGACTTTCTGAGGATCAAAACATTCTGGCTGAAAAATTCTTCGAGAAGTTTCCAACTCTGGGAATGTCTGTAATCTTATTTTATTTTCAAGCCTACTTACACAGAATGCTGTTCTTTGAAAAACTGATTCTTTATCAAGTCTATTTTGTAAATCAGTTAAGTTTTGAGCTTGTATAATTTCAGCCCATCGGGCTGAAACACCCTCCATTCGTTCCACCTTGGCATTGCTTTGAGGACAGTAGGGCTTGTTAAAAATCATATCCACATCATTAGCAATTAACCACAGAGCTAAGGCAGATGTTGTATTCTTTTTAGGAGAACCCAATGGCTCACCATTATCCACACGCATGGCACCACATTTACCCCAGCGAAGGAATACTTCCATGAGTTTATCTCTCATGTTTTCAAGAGAAACCCGACAGATACGTCCATAGGGGGAAAACCAGCGAGGTCAGCCAAGCCCCACTTTTTTCATCTACAATCGTTAAATAACAGGCTTCTCGACCATCCAGTAGCACTAAATGCTCTTTGGCATCAACCTGCCAAATATTGTGAACAGCCTTGGCTGACCCAATATGTACCTGATTTGTTTTACTACGTGGTTTTACTAATTGATGGGCTTTATACCAACGATTTAAGGTTCTAATAGTGGGAGTTTTATCCCCATAACGACTTTTTAGACCTGCATGAATACGAGGACTGCCCCATAGTGGATGAAGGTGCTTTAACCAAATTGAAGCTCGGTAAATGACCTCAAATTTATCACCCATTCTTTGACCACAGTTATCATAATGGGTCAATAAACCTATTGAACCCGATTGAGTATAATTCCTCCAAATGTCTCGAACATTGGAAAATGTTAGAGACAAGGTCTCACTGATTGATTGAAGGGTATCACCTTCTAATTTCATTGATACTATTTGCTCTTGGTGAGCTAATCCTGTTGCTTTGCCCATAGTTTCAAAAATTTAACCGTATATTTTTGAAAACAAAATGACGAAACTTAATGTCCCAATTTTGACGTAACTCTAAGTCCAACAACAG
>JAYUIP010000247.1:0-2887 GCA_043765945.1 Arcicella sp. | reverse complement strand
GTCATTAACACTCATTTAACCCAAAAAACATCATGAAAAAAATATTGTGTATTCTTACAATTTCCCTTTTTACGAGTAACTTATTTGCCCAACAATTTAAGGTTTTATTGTTTACAAAAACAGACGGGTTTCACCATGAATCTATCAATGAAGGTGTTACAGCCATAAAACAATTGGCAAACCGTAATAATTTTAGTGTAGATTGGCAGGAAAGTGCGGCTGTTTTTACGGATAAATATTTAGAAAAATATCAAGCGGTAATTTTTCTGAGTACGACTGGAAATATTTTGAATGAAGAGCAACAAGCCGCTTTTGAAAAATTTATTAAGGCGGGAAAAGGTTTTGTGGGAATTCACTCGGCTTCTGATACAGAATATGATTGGGCTTGGTATGGAAAAATGGTCGGGATGTATTTCAAAATTCACCCTCAACAACAAACGGCTTATTTAAAGGTGGAAGATAGTAATTTTCCTGGTATGGAGCGTTTTCCAAAAAAATTATTGTGGACGGATGAGTGGTATGAATTCAAAACGCCTGCCAATGCAAGTGATTTGAAAGTATTAATTACAATAGACGAAAAATCATACAATCCTAATGCTAAATGGGGTGACAATGAAGGAAAAGGAATGGGCGTACACCCGATTTCTTGGTATCATAATTATGATGGCGGGCGTGCATTTTATACGGCTTTGGGACATATTCCATTGACTTATTCAGACCAAACTTTCTTAGACCATATTTACGGAGGTATATATTGGGCAGCTACTGGAAAGGGTTTGTGAGAGTTTTATTTAATTCATAAACCCCTACAAATCATTGATTTATAGGGGTTTATGTGTTTAATTTTTCATCAATAAATATCAAATCTATGTATAAATCAATACTTTATTTTATCACAGCATTTTTATTGTCAAACACAATTTTTGCTCAAAAATTAACCCAAATTGAACAAAAAATTATTACTCAAATCAACGCACAATTACCTCAAACAGAAGCACTTCTCAAAAAAGTTGTGAACATCAATAGCGGTACTTTAAATAAGGAAGGAGTACGTGAAGTTGGAGCTATTTTTAGAAAAGAATTTGACGATTTAGGCTTTAAAACAGAATGGGTTTCTTTGCCAGATTCTCTCAATCGGGCAGGACATTTAGTAGCTGAACGTAAAGGGAAAAAAGGAAAAAAACTATTTCTAATTGGTCATTTAGATACCGTTTTTGAGAAAGTAATGTCTTTCACTCCTTATACATATTTGAATGATTCGACTGTGACTGGACAGGGCGTGAATGATATGAAAGGGGGTGATATTGTCTTATTGGCAGCTCTTAAAGTATTGAAAAACAATGGCTTACTTGATGATGCTAATTTGACAGTCTATTTTACTGGCGATGAAGAAAGTGCGGGTAAACCTTCCAGCGTCAGTAGAAAAGACTTTATTGACAGAGCAAAACAGTGCGAAATTGCCTTAGGATTTGAAACCGCAATTGGTTTGAACACTGTGGCAACTGCAAGACGTGGTTCGAGTGGTTGGAAACTGAACGTGAAGGGAATCATGGGGCATTCCTCAACCATTTTTAGTCAGCAAGCGGGGTATGGAGCAATCTATGAAGCCGCCAGAATTTTGAATGAATTTAGAGAAAAATTAAGCCAAGAAAAATACTTGACCTTCAATCCTGGTTTAATCATGGGCGGTTCGGAAATTGATGATAATAAAGTTGCCATTGGAAAGGATAATATCATTTCTCCACGAGTAACGGTTTCGGGTGATTTGCGTTTTTTAACAGAAACTCAAAAAGAAAATGCGAGGGTAAAAATGAAGGAAATCGTTTCTCGAAATTTGAATAAAACAAAGGCAGAAATTGTTTTTCAAGACGGCATTCCTTCCATGGAACCAACGCCTGAAAATGAAAAGGTTTTATCTGTTCTTAATCAAGTAAGTTTAGATTTGGGCTTTGGAGAAGTGAAAGCGGGAGACCCAGGTTCGAGAGGTGCGGGAGATATTTCGTACATTGCTAAATATGTTGCTTGTTTAGACGGTTTGGGAGCATCGGGCAGAGGAGCTCATGCACCAGGGGAGACCATGAACATGAAAGAATTTCCAAAATTGATTCAACGAACGGCACTTTTAATTTACCGATTGACACGGTAATTCTGAAACGAATAAGTTACTTTAAAATAAACTAAAATCATGAAACAAGAGATAATAAATCTGTATGATGAATACACGCATAAACCGCTTTCGAGAGGTGATTTTTTGAAAAAGCTAAGTTTATTGACAGGCGGAATGACGGCTGCTTTAACGATTTTGCCGTCACTTGAAAGTAATTATGCAATTGCCCAAGTACCTGATAATGAATTATTTACGGAGACAATTTCATATTCTGGTATTAATGGTGAGATGAAGGCATACATTGCTCGTCCAAAAGAAATGAAAGCATATCCAACCGTTATTGTCATTCATGAAAATCGTGGATTAACCCCTCATATTGAAGATGTTGCTCGTCGAGCGGCACAGGCTGGTTTTTTAGCGATTGCTCCAAATGCGTTATCGGTCGTGAGTCCAGCACCAGCGAATGAAGACGAAGCCAGAACGGCATTTTCTAAGTTGAAAGCTGAGGATAATTTGGCAAATTTCATGAAGGTTTTTGATTATTTATCTACTCGAAAAGACGCTAACGGCAAAATTGGATGCGTTGGTTTTTGTTGGGGTGGGGCAATGGCAAACAGTTTAGCCGTTGAAATGCCAAACCTCAAAGCGGCAGTGGCGTTTTATGGTCGTCAACCTGCAATTGCTGATGTGCCGAAGATAAAATCAGCGGTACAATTGCATTATGCCAGTCTTGATGAAAGGGTAAACGCTGGTGCGAAAGAATATGAAGAAGCCTTAAAA
>JAYUIP010000246.1:0-8119 GCA_043765945.1 Arcicella sp. | reverse complement strand
TTAGGGTTTGCAGGTAAATTTTGAACACAACTAAGTTTTGAGTTTACTATACATTCATAAAACATTATTACGTTGTAATCCCTTGGTTTCATAAAACTGAGGAAATCGCAACTGTGCAAAACTATAATTTCTAAACTTAATTATTAATTACATTTCATCAATTTAAACTAATTTTTTACAATGGAGAAATCACAAATTGATTCATCGGTAGTGGAACGTACTGCCGAAGTAATGCAATCTTCGGCAAGCCGTCGAAATTTTATTAGAACAGCGGGTTTAACAACCGCAGTGGGTGTAGCACTTTTCACAGTGGGTTGCAAAGACGACGAACCTATCGTTTCCAATGACGGAACAGTGAACTTAGGGGCAAATGATACAGGTATTTTGAATTATGCTTATGCTTTGGAGCAATTGGAAGCAGCATTTTATATTCAAGTGCTTACTACTCCTTATGCAGGAATGTCGGCAGCTGAAACAGCAGTTTTAACAGACATCAGAGATCACGAAATTATTCATAGAGATTTCTTTAAAACTGCCTTGGGTGCAAATGCAATTCCAGGGTTGGAAGTTAACTTCTCAACGATTGATTTCACAAGTCGTGACAAGGTTTTAGGAGCCGCCAAACTTTTTGAAGATACGGGCGTAGCAGCATATAACGGAGCAGGTAAATTGTTGAAAGACGTTAATAACTTGTTATTGGCTGGTAAAATTGTTTCGGTTGAAGGTCGTCATGCCGCAGCAATTGCTGATTTGATGAAACCAAATACTGCCTTTTTTGCAGGAGATGATATCATTGATGCTAATGGTTTGGATGCAGCAAAAATGCCTTCTGAAATTTTAACAGCGGTTCAGCCTTTTGTTAAAACCAAGATAAACGGTTCAAATCTTCCAACGGCATAGTTTGGTTAATAGAAATTGGTTAATAGTTTTGTAACGTATTGTTAATCATATACTTACTTCAAAATAAATTTTAACCAATAATTGACAAAAGCATATTAATTAATCAAAAACAACGCATTACCACCTCATTGTAACACTGATAAGTTCTATTTTTATCTATGTTTCCTATGTCTCTATGTGGTTGCAATAACAAAAAAGAAATCATGAATATTTTCAATATAGTATCAGAAATAGAGAAAGTTGATGGTGAAGTCTTTGAAAGACTTAATCACATCTCTCGCCGTGGAATGTTTAGTTCATTCGGTAAGAAATTATCAGCTGTTGCCGTTCCAACTTTGGTTGCAGGTATGCTTAATAAGGCGTATGCAACAACACCAGGAGCATTAGACGTATTAAATTTTGCTTTAACCCTCGAATATTTAGAGGACGAATTCTATAAAAAAGCATTGGCTACTTCTGGATTAATTCCAGCAATGGATAGACCTGTTTTTGCTCAAATTAGTAAGCACGAAACCCAGCACGTAGCGTTTTTAGTGGGTGCTTTAGGAGCGAAAGCCATTGCAAAACCAGTATTCGATTTCACCGCAAAAGGTGCATTTGCTGATGTTTTCAGTAATTTCAACACTTTCGCAACCGTTTCACACGCTTTAGAAGACACAGGAGTACGTGCTTATAAAGGACAAGCGGGTAATTTAATGACGGCTGAAGACAAACCATTGTTACAATATGCTTTGCAAATTCACTCAGTTGAAGCTCGTCACGCTTCGGTTGTGGGTCGTTTGTTGAATTCAAAGGGAATCATTGCGGGAACAAAAGGATGGATAACCTTAGCACAAGGAGCCCCAGCGGCAGTTTATGCAGGTGAGGAAAACTTGACGCAAGGTGGTGTAAACTTAGCAGGATTGGCAGGAAAATCTAATGCAGCCGTAAGTGAAGCATTCGATGAGCCATTGACAAAAGCACAAGTTTTAGCAATTGCTGGACCATTTATTGTGTAATTAATTTTTATTTCAAAAGCCGATTCTTTTTAAAAGAGTCGGCTTTTTGTTGTTATGGACAATTTGATTTTATTTTTCTGACTGATGTCCCGTAAAATTAGTCCGAAGGACTTAAATATGAATAGCCGTAGGTACAACCTACGGAAAATTAGGAAAGCTAACCGTAACCCTGAAAGGGTTAAATATATCAGAGTAGTCCATTTAACCCTTTCAGGGTTACGGTTAGCTGTTGTCTCTCTTCAGTAGGTTGCACCTACGGTTATTCAGATTGAAGCCCTTCGGGCTTGTGTAACATCAGATGATTAGATATTTACGACTCTTTTTTGGCTTAATAATTTACCGACTTAAAACTTAACGACTTCCCACTGGCACAATCTTTTTACATTCCAAATAACAATTTCTAATTGGAAATTTTAATAATGAAAAGACTTGAAAACAAAGTGGCTATCATCACGGGAGGTGCTGGTAGTATTGGGAAAACAACAGCCAAACTGTTTCTGGAAGAAGGGGCAAAAGTTATGCTGGTTGATTTGAATGAAAAAGAACTGAAAGAAGCCATTGATGAGTTAGAGGGTGAGAGGATTTCATTTTGTATTGCTGATGTATCAAAGTCGAGTGATGTTCAGAATTATGTGAATCAAACGGTTGAAAAGTTTGGTAAAATAGATATTTTCTTTAACAATGCAGGTATTGAAGGTGTGGTTAAACCCATCGTTGAATACCCAGAAGACGTTTTTGATAAAGTGATTGCAGTAAATGTGAAAGGTGTTTGGTTGGGTAATAAATACGTGTTGCCACAGATGAACGACAACGGTAGTATTATTATAACTTCCTCAGTAGCAGGGCTTTTGGGAAGTCCAAACGTGAGTGCGTATATCACCAGCAAGCACGCTAATGTAGGAATTATGCGAGCAACCGCCATGGAAGCATCTCACCGAAGAATCAGAGTAAATTCAGTACATCCTTCACCCGTTGATAACAGAATGATGCGGTCGTTGGAAGACGGATATTCAGAAGGACACGGGGAACAGGTAAAAAAGAATTTGGAAGAAACAATTCCATTTAAAAGATACGCTGAACCGCTTGAAATTGCTCAATTAGTGCTTTTCCTTGCCAGTGACGACAGTATGTTTATCACAGGAACAACCCAAGTGATTGACGGTGGAATTGCCGTTCAATAAATAAATTTAACCCAAATTAAAACCATGAAAACTATCCTTTTTCCAACTGATTTTAGTAATAATGCTTTGCAAGTAACTGATTACGCAGGAATGTTAGCGGATAAATTTGATGCAAATGTGGTGCTACTGAATATTTATTCTGTACCAATTATGACAGAATATCAAACACCTTACAACATTGCTGATTTCACGGTTGAAATGAGGGCAATTTCTGAAAAGAATTTAGAAGATTTTACGAATACATTTATTCATCAAACTGGTTTAAAACAAGATAGAATAACCCATAAAGTTGAATATGGTTTTGTTGGAGATGTGATTACTGAAACGGCAAAAACCATTAATGCCGACATGATTGTGATGGGCACAAAGGGTGCTTCCAACGTGCTGGATAAATGGTTAGGGACAACCGCTCAAACAGTAATGAAACAAGCAGAATGTCCAGTTTGGATAATTCCTGAAAAGGCAAAAGTTAATTATCCACAAAAGTTTTTGTATGCCGCTGATTTGAAAGAAGACGAAATAATGGCATCGCAAAGATTAATGGAATTTGTGAAACCCTTTGATGCAAACTGTAAAATAATTCACATCGACGACAAATTCGATATAACCACGGATCAGAAAGTTGATGCTTCTATCAATGATTTGAAGGAAGAATTCAAAGATGATGATAGCGTTTTTGTGAGAAATATCAGAAGAGATGACGTGGTGGAGGGTCTGGAAGCCTATATTCAATCCTACAAACCTGATGTTTTGGCTTTGGCGGTGCATGACAAATCATTTTTAAGCAAGCTGTTTGAACAAAGTGTCACAAACCATTTTGTGTATCACGCTGATTTGCCAATGTTGATTTTTCAGAAATAAAGAATACAGCTTCACTGATTTTTTGAAAAAAGATGGTGTTAGACGAGTTAAAGCAATTTTATAAACTGGCAACTGCTAACTAAAAACTACTTACTTACAAAGTGGGAATAATATAACTTATTTAAAATATTGTGTAACATTTCACAATAACAGATTTGAGAACTTTGTGGAGTAAATATTTAACGTGAAAGATATGGAAAACTCAAAGGAAGTAACAACGAATTGGATAGTCATTAAAGACAAATTAATGCAACAATTCAGCACTTTGACGGAAGAAGATTTATCAACTGAAAGCGGAACTGAGGAAGAGATTTTCAACAAACTTGAAGCAAAATTAGGAATGCCAAAAGAGGAAATCCGTGCCATGATTAATCAAATGTAGTAGAAGCGTTTTTTATAGAGTACAACTAAAATTATTAAACACATCAAAATGAAGAAGTTATTATTATCAGTAGCAATTGTTGGTTTGGCATTAGGCAACAGTTATGCACAAAAAACACGTGATGCTTTCAGTTTAGGCTTAAAAGTTGGTTCAAATTATTCAAATGTATTTGATTCACAAGGAGATAAATTTTCAGCAGAAGGAAAATTTGGATTAGCAGCAGGAGCTTTTTTGTCATTACCATTGGGAAAAGTAATTGGTATTCAACCAGAAGTAATTTATTCAGAAAAGGGATTTAAAGCATCGGGTTCGTTTTTAGGGAGTAATTACAGTGCAACAAGAACGACAACGTATATTGATGTGCCGATATTGTTAGCAATTAAACCTACTAATTTTATAACAATCTTAGCAGGTCCGCAATACTCTTTCTTGGTGAAACAAAATAATAATTTCGCAAGCTCATTGGCAACTGCCGATCAGCAAAGAATTTTTGATAATGACAATATCAGAAAGAATACATTAGGTTTAACGGGCGGTGTGGACATTAATTTAAGCAATTTTGTCATTGGAGCCAGAGCAAGTTATGATGTTCAAAATAACAACGGAGACGGTTCTTCAACAACCCCACGGTATAAGAATGCTTTATATCAAGCAACAATTGGTTACAGACTTTTTTAATCTCTTTCAATGGAGAAAACGATATTTTAATAGTGGTTAGGTGTTGATAAGAATCCGCCATCAATGGTGGCGGATTTTCTTTCCTTTTTCATTATTAATTAAGGGTTGTACCATTTTATTTCTAAACTAATATATAAAAACAATACATAAAAATCATGGGAAATTTACTTTACATTATTGCAGTTATCTTGATTATATTCTGGGCTGTTGGATTCATCGGTTACAGTGCAGGAGGAATTATTCACATTCTTTTGGTAATTGCTTTAATAGCAGTTGTTTTAAGAATTATTCAAGGAAGAAGACCTTTATAATTTAGGGTTATAACAAATAAAAGCATTGTCTAACTTTAGGCAATGCTTTTGTTGTTTTAGGCATTTTTATTTGGTTAAATTTACACTGAATAATAAATTAAATTCAAATCTTAAAATGGATATAGACATTAATAACCTGTTGCAGTCGGAGGCTGACCAAGTTAAAAAACTAAAAATAATCGTTGAAGCAACCATAGAAGATGAGAAATTGATTATCGAAAATCTTCAAAATCCTCCCAAAGATTTGTTAACTCGGGGACAAAAAATATCCGATAAGGTGGCTCGTTTTGGCGGAAGTTGGGCATTTATTATCTCCTTTTTTATTGTATTAATTATCTGGATTATCTATAATGTTAATGCCACTGGAAAAGCCCAATTTGACCCCTACCCTTTCATCTTAATGAACTTAATATTATCGTGCATAGCCGCTCTGCAAGCCCCAATCATCATGATGAGCCAAAACAGACAAGAAGAAAAAGACCGTCAGCAGAATGAAAATGATTATTTGATAAACTTAAAAGCAGAGTTGGAAGTGAGGGGGTTACATCAAAAATTTGACTTATTATTAGAAGATCAAATCAGGACGCTTTTTGAAAGCCAAGCAAAACAGTTGGAGATTCTAAAGGAAATTCAATTGAAGTTGGAAGAGAAGAAGTAAATAATTTGAATACGATTGCGACGTTTCGCAATCGTATTCAAACACATTCTTAATTAGGCAAAAGCACCGAATCAATAACATGAATAACGCCATTGCTTTGATTTACATCAGCAATTATAACCATAGAAACTCCGCCTTTAGCATCGGTCAAGATTACACTCGAACCTTTCAAAGATACAGACAATTTTTGCCCTTGTACAGTGGTTAAAACTGCCACTCCATTTCCTTCTTTAATCATAGCTAAAACATCAGCCGCACTCATTTTGCCAGGCACAACATGATACGTAAGAATGCTTGTGAGAGCCTCCTTACTTTCAGGTTTCACCAATGTCTCAACCGTTCCCGCTGGCAATTTGTCAAACGCTGCATTAGTTGGTGCAAAAACCGTGAATGGACCTGCACTTGAAAGCGTTTCCACCAAACCCGCTGCCTTCACAGCCGTCACTAAAGTAGTATGGTCTTTTGAACTCGAAGCGTTTTCTACAATGTTTTTGGATGGACTCATCACTGCCCCGCCAACCATTGGGGCTTTTTGCATTTGTGCAAATGAACTTACCGAAATAAGTGCTGAAACGAATACTAATGCTAACTTTTTCATCATTGATGTGTTGCGGAACGCCGCACCGAATTGTTAAAAATTTGAGAGATTTTCAAACAATTAGTGATGTGCTGGTAATAAATAGTTATTGGTTATTAGAAAATGTTTAATCCGTTGAATATCAGACAATTACTATTTTTCTTTACACTAAAACCTACTTTATACCTATATAACAAACGTCTTATTTAGTGGTTTGTTTTGTAATATTTCAACAATGAGTAAGCGGTCGGAATTACTTTCTGGAATCCTTTGCCACGTGAATAATCCTACCAATTAGCCCAAAACAGGCAATTCCACCGAAGATTATGATGATTAAAGTTTTCTCATTAATGCCGATTGAAGACAAGGTCAAAATGCCCCAAATCAATAAAGTGGCGAGCATAATTCCTGCAATTCCTAAAAGTATGTATGCGATATTCTTCATGTTTTGTTTTTTAAGGTCGGGGAGTGACAGAGCATTTTTAATTTTTGCAATATTGTAGTTTCCAATTTTAAAAATACTTTGTGTCCCTCCGTGATTAACTCAGTGCCTCTTTGTGACCTAAACCTCAGAATCTCAACAATGTTCTCAAAATTTTGGTTAATTTTATAAATTGCTGTATGTTAACAATCAACAGCTATCTCATCGTAAAACTATTAAAATGAAAAACTTATCCCTAACAATTGGCGTTACTTTACTATTAGCATCTTGCCAAAAAGAACAAAAAAAAGCTATTTCAATGAATCCAGACGTGATTAAAGCCCCAACGGTGGCAATTAAACCGCATCCCATGACGCTCCACGGAGACACTCGTCAAGATAATTATTACTGGTTGAACGACCCCAAAAATCCAGAAGTTCTCAAATATCTCAACGAAGAAAATACTTATACCGACACCGTGATGGCTCCCACCAAGGCGTTTCAAGACAAACTTTTCGATGAAATGAAGGGCAGAGTAAAGGAAAAAGACGAATCCGTACCCGTGAAAGATGGTGATTATTATTACTATTCAAAGTACGTTGAAGGTGGCGAATATCCCGTTTATTGTCGCAAACAAGGCTCTTTGGAAGGAAAAGAAGAAATTCTTTTAGATGGAAATGCGATGGGAAAAGGCAAGACCTATTTCAATATTGGGGGTTATGAAATTGCTGATAATGAGCAAATTATGGCTTTTGGGGTTGACACCGTCAGTCGAAGAAATTATACCCTCAAATTCAAAGATTTGAAAACGGGGAAATTATTAAAAGACCAAATCAAAAATACCGAAGGAGGTTCGTATGCCTGGGCAACCGACAACAAAACGATTTTCTACATGGTGCGTGACCCGCAGACTTTGCTTGCCTCAAAAGCCTATCGTCACGTCTTGGGAACTGACCCAAAAACGGACGTATTGGTTTATACCGAAAAAGACCCACAATTTTATACGGGAATCGGCAGAACAAAATCAAAGAAATATATCGTTTCAGTTTCAGATCACAACGGTATTTCTTCCGAATTTAGACTATTGGATGCTTCAAACCCAACGGGAGAATTTGTAACATTTTTTCCAAGAAAACACGGTTTACAGTATTA
>JAYUIP010000245.1:0-8122 GCA_043765945.1 Arcicella sp. | reverse complement strand
GTAAAAAAGGATACATATAAACACCTGATAATTAGATGGTTAGGTATAGATTCAGAAAACTGGATACTGCAAACCAATTACTGCTTACTACTTAATTCAATCGTTTTAAACCAAAAATTTGGGATAATTATATTTAAAACTTCAAGTAAGGGACTTTCATTAACCCCATTTTTTTTCTACGTATATCAATAAGATTAAATTACATCTTGGAATTTTTATTTTTTTTCAATTCCTTTGTTAAATATAAAAAATCACTGTTAGTTTTAAACCCCACATCTACTAATGAAGCATTTCTATTTTTCGTCCCTCAATTACTTCAAAACCACTTTCCTTTTTCTCATCTTATTCACAAACCTAATTACACACGCACAGGCACAGGTTGAAATTGTTACAGCAAAACAATACCTTTCCACTAATGCTGCTAAGTTTAAGTTGACGGAATCAGATGTTAATGAAGCCAGCACTTCGAGTGCTTATTTATCGCCTACAACGGGTTGGTATCATGTTTATTTAAACCAAACCTATCAATCAATTGAGGTTTATAATAGTATGTTAAATCTGGTTTTGGTAAATAATCAAGTCCAAAATGCCACAGGTAGTTTTATTCCAAATATTATTTCAAAGGCAAAAACTGTTAGCCTTTCAAGCATTAATTTAACTCCCCTACAAGCTCTTCAAAAAGCTACAACGCATCTTAAACTGACTGCAAGTGATGCAAGTAAAATAGAGGAAATTAGTAAAACTACCTTGTTAAATGGCATTGTTGACAAAACTATCTTTTCGGATACTCAACTTTCGGATGAGAAAATCATCGTAAAATTATATTGGTTGCCCACGCAAATTCAAGAAGGCGAGGAGACAGTTTCTCATGTAAAGCTATCTTGGAACGTCAAGTTCTTGACGAAAGATAAACAGAATAGTTGGAGCGTTCAGGTTGATGCACTTTCAGGAGATATTTTACGTCAAATTGATGAAGTTATTCATTGTAATTTTGGAACACCTAATCACCTTGCAATTCCTCACACTTGTTCTAATGAAGCAATTCCAACCGAAATTAAGAAAGTAGTAGCAGCCAATAATTACAACGTTTTTGATATTCCTTTGGAAAGTCCAAATCACGGTTCTCGTACGCTTGTGAGCAGTCCATATACCCGCTTCGTACCTTCGGGGTCGGGACCAGGAAGCACAAACGGTTGGCACAATGACGGAACTGTGGATTACACAACAACTCGTGGAAACAATGTATATTCAAAGGAAGATGTGGCAAACACAAACGGTTCTGGGGCAAGTCCAACTTCTCCTATTTTAGAATTTGATCATCCTTACACTTTTGGCATTAACACGGCAACGGGTAATCAAAATGCAGCGATAACTAACCTTTTCTATTGGAATAATTTAATCCATGATATTCTGTGGAAATACGGTTTTGATGAACCAAGCGGTAATTTCCAAAATAATAACTTAGGAAGAGGAGGAGCAGGAAACGATTTTATTTATGCCGATGCTCAAGACGGTGGCGGAACGAACAACGCTAATTTCTCAACCCCAACAGATGGAGGAAACGGACGTATGCAAATGTATTTGTGGAGTAATGCAGGCACGACTCCCTATCAACCCGATGGAGATTTCGACAACGGAATTATTGCCCACGAATACGGTCACGGCTGGTCAATCAGGCTTACTGGTGGACCTTTGAATTCAAGTTGTTTGCAGAATGTTGAACAAGGCGGTGAAGGTTGGAGTGACTATGCCTCCTTAATGTTTGGAACAAATTGGGCGGCACTCACGCCAACCGTTGCCAGTGCAAATATTCCAAGAGGAATCGGAACTTATGCCCTCGGTCAACCCATTACAGGAGCAGGAATTCGACCTTATCGGTATTCTTACGACAAAGCGAACATTAATAATATTGTTACCTACGCAAAGGTAGGCGACTCTGGTTTTTCTCAACCACACGGCATTGGATCAATCTGGGCAACAATGTTGTGGGATATGACTTGGGAGATTATTCTTCAAGATAACATCGTGGTTGGTAATATTTATGATACTCCCGCCATCGTTTCAAATATGAGAGGAAACGTTGCTGCTTTGAAATTAGTGAATGAAGGATTGCGTTTACAGCCTTGTAGCCCCAGTTTTATTGATGCTCGAGACGCAATTTTGAATGCCGACCAATTGCTTTTTAGTGGAAGATACCGTTGTGCCATCAGCCGTGCATTCTCTCGTAGAGGATTAGGCAGAAATGCAACAACTGGAACGTCCTCCGATGATAGAACCGTAACAGAAGATTATACCCCAATTTCAGGTAATGGATTAAGTTCTTCTACTAATTTAAGTGTTTGTTCTACCAGACCTTTTACTTACACAGCCACCAGCACAACCAGTGGAACAACCTTCACGTGGACACGTCCAGTGGTGTCAGGAATAAGCAATGCCGCAAAAAGTGGCAGTAATGCTTTTGTGAACGATACTTTGGTTAACACAACAACTTTACCTGTTACAGTTACCTATTATTTCACCTTAACACCAGATTTGTGCGGAGGAGTGCCAGCACCACAAGCTGTAACTGTACTTGTTAATCCAACAGTTATTCCCACGGTTGGAAATTACGTAATTTGTCAAGGTGGAACCGTTCCAAGTGGAGCAGGATTGGTAGTATCAAGTGTTAATGCAAGTGTTGTCAATGGTGTTTTAACCACTGCTTCACCATCTTTTGGCAGAGGAGGAAACACAGGAGTATTCTACTACAAGGCTTATACATTTGTTGCTCCCACGAGTGGAATAAATTCTTTTGAAATAACGGCAGCTTCTTTATCAGCTGGCGGAACAGATACTTATTTATATTTGTATCAAACGGCATTTAATCCTTTGAGTCCAACTACTAATCTGATTGCATCAGACGACGATAGTGGAGTTGGAGCGTTTTCACTGATAACGGCAACTTTAACAGTAGGAACCACTTATATTATTGTTGCAACTACTTACTCACCTAATGACATAGGAACATTCAGATTGCAATCTACTACACCAATTTTCTCTAACACCGTAAGTTGGTACAAAGACCCAACTGGTGGAACACCTTTGGCTACTGGTGGAATATTTAATCCTGTGGGAATTTCAGGTTCTGGTATTCCAAATACTGCAACGCCTGGAACGACCAATTTTTATGTTAATGATGAAGCAAATCCAACTTGTAGGACACCCGTTACTTTCAAAATTGATAGTCTTTCAGTAGGAGGAAATGTTTTGGGTGCAACAACCGTATGTGCAGGTTCAAACCGCACAAAACTGACTTTATCAGGGAAAACAGGTAAAGTTTTAAAATGGCAAGTATCGCCTACAAGTAGTTTTACTTATTATTTAGACATTGCCAATACCACAGATTCACTGATTGTTAGGAATGCCGTGGTTGATACTTTTTATCGGGCAGTTGTTAAAAGTGGCGTTTGTTTAGCAGTCAATTCAAATCCTGGAAATATTTTAGTAACAAAACCAACGCTTGCAGGAACGATAAGTTCAGATGGAACGGTTTGTTCGGGTGTAAATGCGGGAACGTTTACCTTAGATGGCAGCAGAGGCAACATCATGCACTGGGAATCTTCTACGGATAATTTTGTAACAAAGTTTGTAATTGCCAACACAGCCACAACCTTGAATTATTCAAGTTTAACGCAAACCACAAAATTCCGAGCGGTAGTTCAAAATGGAGTTTGCCCAAGTTTAAATTCAAGCCCAGCCACAATCACGGTGGCAAGTCCGACTGTGGGAGGAGTTGTGAGTTCAAATACAACGGTTTGTTCAGGAATAAATACAGGTTCAGTTACGTTGAGTGGGCATACAGGGAGTATTTTACGTTGGGAATCTTCGATTGATAATTTTGTAACAATTGTTTCGATTGCGAATATTACGACAAATCAAACCTATTCAAATCTTAGTCAAACCATTAAATACAGAGCAGTAGTTCAAAATGGTGGTTGTTCAGTTATAAACTCAAGTCCCGTTGAAATAACCGTAATTCAATTGCCAACAATTATGTTTCAAAGTAGCCTAAATCCAACAACTTGTGGAGGGAATAATGGCTCTGTTTCATTCAAAACAACCAACTTGCCAGATGGTACTTATTCATTTAGTTATGCAACGGTTAGTCCAGTGTCTACAAATACAATAAACGTAATTGTTGTATCGGATTCTTTTAAATTGAGTAATTTAAGTGAACGTATTTACAATAATTTTGTCATATCAAATTCAGGATGCTCAGGTTCAAATACTGTTAATGTGACATTGCGTGATCCTTTTCCAACTGGTTTGGTAAATCAAACGACTTGCTATAACACGACTGCTTCATTATCAGCTAATTGTTTAGATGGAATTGTTAAATGGTATGGTTCAGACGGTACAACTTTATTAGGTTCAGGTTCACCCTTTATAACATCTCAATTAACGAATGTTAGTAATACTTTTAACGTCAGATGTGAAACTGCAACTTGTCAAAGTATCAATAAACAGGTTTCTGTGATAGTATTACCAGCTTTAATTGTACCCACCGTTCAGAGTGATGTCACCATTACTTTAATGGAAAGTGTTGCACTAACCGCTACGGGGTGCGAATCTGGAACTACCTTAGAGTGGTATAAATCATTAGATAATACATCAGTAACGATGCCTGTTATACCATTACAGAATACTCAATACTACGCAAAATGCCAAAAAATAGATGGTGCTTTGACGTGTTTGTCAGACAAAAGTGGTGACGTTATGGTAAATGTAATTCCAGTAATCGTGAGTATAGCCACAGGCGATTGGGAATCTCCAAGCACTTGGAATGCGGGCAGAGTTCCTAAAAATGGTGATTTTGTCGTTATTGACCAAGACCATGTTGTAACCCTAAACGGTGAAAGTTATGTGAAAACAATTGATTATCGAGGCACAGGAACACTTAAATATCAATCAACGAGTAGTAAATTAAATACGGGATTTTAAGATTTAGTAATTTACAAAAAAGGTCATTGGAAGCTCCAATGACCTTTTTTGTTATAAGCTAATAACTAAGGGTACTTTATTAATAACAACATCTTATATTTACCTCAATAAAAGCAAACTCCAATTTTAATATTTTATGAAACGCCTTTTGCTCACTTTTTTGTTAATATCAACTATCATAATCTCCGCATTTCAATTCATTTCAAATAATGAAAATGGTAATGAAGATTGGGCAGAATATTTGGGCGGACCAGACCGTAATCATTATTCGAGTTTAACGCAAATTACGCCCGAAAACGTTAAGAATCTTCAAGTTGCGTGGACGTATGCGGCTCCCGACACGGGACAAATGCAGGTAAGTCCAATTATTGTCAGTGGAGTTTTATACGGAGTAACATCTGCCGTGAGAGCCTTCGCTTTGGATGCCAGCACGGGCAAAGAAATTTGGCGTTTTGGCGACCCATTGAACGCTTGGCACAGTACAAGTCGGGGCGTTGCCTACTGGGCGGAGGGCGAAGACAAACGGATTTTATACACCATTGGCTCTTTTTTATACGCCTTAAATGCTAAGACGGGAAAACTGATTGAAAGTTTTGGTGAAGGTGGAAAAGTTGATTTGCACACTGGATTGCCCGATATTGCCAAAAATAAATTCATTATTTCCAATACTCCTGGCACAATTTATAAAGATTTAATCATTATGCCTCTTCGACTTTCGGAAGGAGCCGATGCCGCCCCTGGCGATATTCGAGCGTTCAATGTGAAGACGGGAAAATTGGCTTGGACTTTCCACACAATTCCTTATCCAAACGAGTTTGGCTATGAAACTTTCCCAAAAAATGCCTATAAAAATGAAGAAATAGGAGCAGCAAACAATTGGGCGGGCATGGCAATTGATAGAAAGAGAGGTATTTTATTCGCTCCTACGGGTTCGGCGGCGTATGATTTTTATGGTGGAAATCGGAAGGGAAAAAACTTGTTTTCGGATTGTCTGTTAGCTTTGGATGCTCAAACGGGAAAACGTCTTTGGCATTACCAAACCATGCACCACGATGTGTGGGATAGAGACCACCCAGCACCACCAAATCTGGTTACGATTAAACAAAATGGCAAACTGATTGATGCCGTTGCACAAGTGACAAAGCAAGGATATGTATTTGTTTTTGAGCGAGTTACGGGTAAACCTTTGTTCCCAATAAAAGAGGTGTCAGCTCCAAAATCTATTCTCATGGGTGAGCAAACGTGGGAAACGCAACCCGTGCCTACAAAACCTGCTCCAATGGCACGACAAGCTCATAATCTTACAGCAAAAGACATCAGTCCGTACGCTGAAAATCGGGAGGAATTAATTGCTCAATTAAAAACGTATCAAACGGCATTATTTGCTCCGCCAAGTAAGGAAGGAACTGTAATGTTACCTGGTTACGACGGTGGACCAGAATGGGGTGGAGCAGCCGTGGATAAAGAGGGAATTATGTATGTAAATTGCAACGAAATGGCTTGGATTTTAAAGATGAAAGAAACGCCAAAACAAGATGTCCTTGTCAGTTTGTCTTTGGGTGAAAAGGTCTATACAACCACTTGTACGGTTTGCCATGGTAATGATAAAAAAGGCAATGCAAAAAGTGGCTATCCCTCTTTGGTGGACATCGGCACAAGACGAAATAAAGATTATGTAACCCAAATTATCACCAACGGAAAAGGAATGATGCCAGGTTTTCCAACGCTAAATGCCAACGAAAAACAAGCCTTAATAAGTTTTTTATACGGCGAAGAAAAGAAAGAAGTGGGAGGGGAGATAAAGACAAAAATGCCCTATCTACCTTATATGAGTACAGGATACAACAAATTTTTGGATAATAAAGGCTTACCAGCCATCGCTCCACCGTGGGGAACACTCAATGCTATCGACTTAAATACAGGTGAATTTCTTTGGAAAGTCCCCTTCGGCGAAGAAGAATCTTTGAAGGCAAAAGGCATCAACAATACGGGTACTGAAAATTACGGTGGTGCGGTTGTAACGGCAAGTGGACTCTTATTTATTGCCGCTACGAAAGACGGAAAATTCAGAGTTTATGATAAAAAGACGGGAAAAATTTTGTGGGAAACAACCCTTCCAGCCGCAGGATTTGCCACGCCATCAACCTATCAAATTAAGGGAAAACAATACGTTGTTATCGCTTGCGGAGGTACAAAATTAGGAACCAAAAAGGGCAATCAATATGTGGCTTTTGCTTTGCCATGATAATTAGCCCACAGATTTTATGGATTGAAGAGATTTACACAGATTTTTATAATTTCATCCGTGCAAATCCGTCTGATCCGTAAAATCTGTGGGCTAATCTTATTATTCCAATTTAAAATTATCACTCATAATCTTAGCCGAAGACAACGCCAAAGGAATCCCTCCACCTGGATGAACGCTACCGCCTACAAAGTATAGATTCTTGATTTTAGAGGAAAAATTAGCATGTCTCAAAAATGCCGCAAAACGATTATTAGATGAATTTCCGTATAATGCCCCTTGGGCGGAAGATGTTTTAGATTCAATTGTTCTTGGGTCGAGAATTTCCTCACATTCAATCAATTCTTCGATATTCTGCCCTAAAATTCTACTAATTTTTTTCAAGACATTTTCTCTTGTTTGGGCAATGATTTCATCCCAATTTTGTCCTTCGTTGGCGGGGGCATTTATTAGCACAAACCAATTTTCGCATCCTTCAGGAGCATCATCGGGTTTGTGTTTTGAGGTAACGTTGATGTAAACCGTTGGGTCGTGGAAGATGGTTTTCTTCTCGAACATCGTTTTAAATTCTTCTTGATAATTATCGCTAAACAGAATATTATGCAAGTCTAATACTGGAAATTGTTTTTTGATTCCCCAGTAAAAAATGACTCCTGAGCTTGATTTAGGCTGATTTAGTAAGAAATTAGGGTGTTTTTCATTGGGCAAAAGTTTTCGGTAAGTATGGGTTACATCCATATTTGAAACGATAGCCCCGAAGCGTCGGTCGCCCCACCCCTCAGAGGGGAGAAAGTCTGCGTAAGTTCTTCGGGAATTAAATCTTAGATTAAAAAACTCCCCCTCTGGGGGTTGGGGGGCTTCTATTTTCTCTACTTTAACTTCAAAATAAAATTTAAC